>CAKVKI010000036.1 GCA_934754975.1 uncultured Alistipes sp.
AAGCGTCGCTGCTGTTCAACATCCACGACTTCTGCGCCCGCGAACACCTCTACTCCGGCACGGTGCAGAGCGCGCTGAAACTCCTGCAGCAGAACGGCTATATGACGCTGACCGACGCGCAGGAGAACCCGGCGCGGATCATGTTCTGCGTAAGCCGCGACGACCTCTACCGCATCCGCGTCCAGCGCGATGAACTCGACCAGTTCATCCGCACGCTGCTGCGCCTTTACAACGGCGTCTTCACCGAGTTCCGCCAGATCGACGAGGGCGAGATCGCCACCTGGAGCGGCTACACCGTCGAACGGGTCCGGGAACTGCTCAAGCGGCTCTGGCAGCTGCGCGTAATCCGCTATGTCCCTTCCAACCGCTCGCCGATCCTCTTCATGAACGAGCAGCGGCTGCCCCGCGCCGATCTCTACATCTCCCCCGACACCTACAAACGGCGCCAGGAGCTGATGCGCGAACGCTTCGAACACATGCTCGACTACGCCGCCAACGAAACCCGCTGCCGAAGCGCCGTGCTGGAAACCTACTTCGGCGAAGGCGATCCCGCGCCGTGCGGCGTCTGCGACATCTGCCTGGCCCGCAAACGCGCCGAAAAACAAAAATCCGGAGACGACGCCTCCGGCAAAGCGGCGGACAGCCTGCGCGGAGAGGTGCTGAAACGGCTGGCCGAAGGTCCTGCCGACCCGCATGAACTGGCGGCCGGATTTCCGGGCGACGTGCAGCGTATCGGCGAAACGCTCCGCCGACTGCTCGAAGAGGGTCTGCTCGACACCGGTAAAGACGGGAAAATCAGGCTGAAATAACCCGGTCCCCACCCGACTGTTTACAAAAAGGTCTGCGAATGTGTCGTTTTCCGGAAATAATTCCGTAATTTTGTAGGAACGTTCCATTGCATGACTACGACAAATAATTTTACCGATAAAATAAGCAACGAGGAGACTGCCGCGCTTCCCGCCATCGAGTTCAAGGGCGAAATCCGCATCATCGAACATGAGCGCGACATCGTGCCGGCCTGCAAATTCCTGATGAAACAGGCCCTCCTCGGCTTCGACACCGAAACACGCCCCTCGTTCCGCCCGGGCGTAACCTACCGGGTATCGCTGCTCCAGCTCTCGACCCCGCAGCTCTGCTTCCTGTTCCGGCTGAACAAAATTCCGCTGGCCAAACCGATCCTGCAGGTACTCGAAGCCAAATCCATCCTCAAAATCGGCGCCGACGTCGCGGGCGACCTGCGCTCGCTGCGTCAGATCCGCCACTTCCGCGACGGCGGATTCGTAGACCTGCAGTCCATCGCCCCCGAATGGGGCATCGAGGACAAGAGCCTGCGCAAACTGTCGGCCATCGTCCTGAACCAGCGCGTCTCGAAAGCCCAGCGGCTGAGCAACTGGGAGGCAGCGACGCTCACTGACAAACAGAAAATGTACGCCGCGACCGACGCATGGGTCTGCACGGCGATTTACGAACGACTGCTGCACACACCCAAAATAAAACGTCCCGAATGACACCTCAAATTTACCTGCGCAAAGGAAAGGAAGAGTCGCTTATGCGCCGCCACCCGTGGATTTTCTCGGGAGCCATCGACTACATCAAGGCCGAAGACGAATCGGAAATCGCCGAAGGCGCTCTGGTCGAAGTTTACACCCGTTCGGGCGAATTCATCGCGCAGGGGCACTACCAGATCGGTTCGATCGCCGTGCGCGTGCTGTCGTTCTGCCGGGAGCCGATCGACCAGGAGTGGTGGAACCGCCGCATCGCCGTGGCGCACGACGTGCGCCGCACGCTGGGACTTACGGACGATCCCGACACGAACTGCTACCGGCTGGTACACGGCGAAGGCGACGCCCTGCCGGGACTCGTCGTGGACATCTACGGCACAGCGGCCGTGGTCCAGTGCCACTCGGTCGGCATGTACCATGCCCGCATGGAGATCTCCAAGGCGATTCTGGCGACTTACGGCGACCGTATCACGGCTATCTACGACAAAAGTTCGCAGACGGTGCCGTTCAACGCCCGTCTGGGCGCCGTGGACGGTTATCTGTGGGGCAGTTCCGACCACGAATCGCACATCGTGACGGAAAACGGCGAGAAGTTCCTCGTGAACTGGGAGAAAGGCCAGAAGACGGGCTTTTTCCTCGACCAGCGCGAAAACCGCGAATTGGTAAAACGCTATTCGAAAGGCCGCACGGTACTCAACACATTCTGCTACACGGGCGGATTCTCGGTTTACGCCATGGCGGGCGGCGCCCGAAAGGTCTGCTCGGTGGACTCGTCCGAACGCGCCGTGGTGCTTGCCACCGAAAACATGGTGCTCAACTTCGGCAAGGAGGCCGACTTCTGCGAGATTGCGGCCGACGCCGTGGATTACCTCAAGGACATCGGCGACAAATACGACCTTATCATCCTCGATCCCCCGGCCTTCGCCAAACACCACAAGGTGCTGGGCAACGCCCTGCAGGGTTACAAACGGCTCAACGCCCGCGCCATTTCGCAGATCAGGCCCGGCGGCATCCTCTTCACGTTCTCCTGCTCGCAGGCCGTCTCGAAGGAGCTGTTCCGCACGACGGTCTTTTCGGCGGCGGCCATCGCGGGCCGCAACGTGCGCATCCTGCACCAGATGACGCAGCCCGCCGACCATCCGATCAGCATCTATCACCCCGAAGGCGAATACCTCAAGGGACTGGTGCTTTACGTCGAATAAGATGTCGGAAATCGGAAAAAATCCGGAATACGCCGCCTGCCCCATCCGCAATATCGTGGACCGCTTCGGCGACAAGTGGTCCCTGCTGGTACTCTATAACCTGCACACGAGCGGACGACTGCGTTTTTCGGAGATACACCGCCAGATGACCGACATTTCGCAGAAAATGCTCACCTCGACCCTGCGCCGGCTGGAGCAGGACGGTCTGCTCTCACGGACGGTCTATCCCGAAGTCCCGCCGCGCGTCGAATACGCCCTCACGCCCCGCGGCGAATCGCTCATGCCCCACCTCGTCTCGCTCATCGGCTGGGCTTTGGAAAATTTCGACGCGATCGTCTGCGACCGCAACTCCCCGCAGACGGCCGGGAGGGAGATATAATCCTCAAAGCCGCCCCAGCAGGCAGCCCGATACGTCTTTTGCGGCAAAAGCCTGCCGTCCGTATCCCAGCCGCGGAGCGCCGATCATTTCCGCTCCGGAAGGGTCCTGACTACAATTCCAAAATGATCCCGACACAAATCCGGAATCCTCCTGACACTATTCCGGGATCGTCCTGAACAACTCCGGAATACAACTTCCGACACGATTTCCCGGCCAAACAGCCCGGTAAAATAGTCCGGTCATATACCCCCCCCGACAACATTTCCCGGCATAACCGCCTCCGACAACTGTCTCACACGGAGATCGCCGCCGCCCGAAAACCGCACGTCTCCAAACAACAAAAAAGTCCCTTCCGGGACTTTTCCTATTTTACCTTCTCGTAAATATAAACTTCGTGCAGCTCCCTGTCGTAGCCCGGATAAAAACCTTTGACCATCCCCAGCTCGATCCGCGAACCGCGGTTGGCCAGCACCAGCAGTTCGTCTGTTTGGGGATCTATCGTCAGGCCCTCGATCTCGCCCGCACGCAGGAAATCGTCCATCGGGCGGAACGGCAGCGCCGTCACATAACTCTTCCCGTCGCGCATATCGGCAATATAGATGGTATCCGGTTCATCGAGATCCGCATCGCCGTCGTCTGCCGAGATCAGCATCCGTCCGTCCACCATGAAAATCCCCTGCTGCCACTGCGGAACGGGACGCAGATGCACCTTGCGGGCATATTTCCCCGTTTTCAGGTCATAGCCGTACAGATAGCGGCCGTCCACCCAGTCCGACATCCAGACCATATCGTTGTCGCGGTCTACGGCTAATCCGCTCACCTCGACCTGCCCCGACTCGGGGTCCCAGTCGATCGAACGTTTCCATTTCAGGTCGCCCGCATCGTAAACGGCGACCTGAATATTCTCGCCCTTGCCGTCCTCGAAAGTTTCGATCCCGGCATACAGCTCGCCGTTCCACACGTCGATGTCGCCCAGGTGATTGGCTTCGAGCGGCAGCCCTTCGAACGGATGTTCGTTTTTGGCGATCAGCCGCCCCTGCTTGTCATACTTGTAGAGCGCCGTGCTGCCCGAGACGTAATAATAGTTCGAGTCGGCGGCGATCCCCTGCCGCCCCTCGACCGGGACGACCCGCTTGAGCCGATACTCTTCACCGAGGCTCTGTGCCCGGAGCGCCGTGCCTCCCGCCGTCAGCGCCAGCACCAAAAAGATTCGTTTCATCATAGTCGTACGATTTTACACATCCGGCACAGAGCAAAAACAAGGCCGGAGCCGAAAACCCGATTCACAGGTTTCCTCTCCGACCTATTCCGAGCGGTCCTGCCGCAGCCCGGCCACTCTTGTATCACACCCGGAAAAACCTCCGGCCGTCCCGCATCCGCCCTCACCCCGGCGACAGCGAACCATCGCCCGAAAGCGGCCTGCAGGAAAAGCCCGCCCGGGAATTATTTGCGTTTGGCCCGCTGCTGGGCCTCCTGCTGGCGCATCAGCTCTTCGTAGCGCTGCTGGAATTTCGACTTCTTGCCTTTCGACTTCTTCGCGGCATTGGCCTGCATCACGGCATGAATCTTCTCGTCATCCACAATGCGGCGGATAACGAGCGTCTGACCGATCGTGAAGAGGTTCGAAAGCAGGTAATAGTAACACAAACCGCTCGAATAGCTGTTGAACCACAACAGCATCATGATCGGCATCATGTAAACCATCATAAACTTCATGCCGGCCATCTGGGGCTGCGACGAAGCGGTCTGCTGGTAGTTGAAATAGGAGTAGCCGAACAGCGACACGGCCATCAGCAGCGCAAACAGGCTGACATGGTCGCCGTAGAACGGAATCGAGAACGGCAGGTTTGCAATGCTGTCGTACGACGAAAGGTCGTCGGCCCACAGGAAAGGCTGCTCACGCAACTCGATCGACGCCGGGAAGAAGCGGAACATGGCGATCAGGATCGGCATCTGAATCAACATCGGAATACAGCCGCCCATCGGATTTATGCCGGTCTTTTTATAAAGTTCCATCGTCGCCTGCTGCTTTTTCGCAGCATCCTCCTTTCGGGGGAACTTCTTGTTCAATTCGTCCATCTGGGGCTTCAGCAGGCGCATCTTGGCCATCGACACGTAACTCTTGTAGGTGAGGGGCGAGATGACGAGCTTCACGATGAGTACCAGGATCAGGATGATGATACCGAAACTTGCGATATAATTGCGCAGGAAGTCGAAAATCGGAATCACGCACCAGCGGTTCACCCAGCCGAAGATACCCCATCCCAGCGGGATCAGGCGCTCCATATGAAGGTCCGCGCCGTTGTTGTCGGTGACTTTCTTCAGGATCGCATATTTGTTGGGACCGAAGTAGAACGCGAAATCATACCCGTCGACCTGCGCCGAATAGGGCACGGTCATCTGCACGGAGAAACTCTTGAGCAGTTCCGAGCCGGGAGCCGCCGTATCGAAAGCCATGTTGGCGCTGGAAACGTTCTGCGGCGCGATGAACACCGACGAGAAGAACTGCTGCTTGAAAGCCACCCAGTTCACCGCCGTCGGGACGTTCTTCGACTTGGCGCCGTCGCTCATGCCCAGTTCCTCGATCGAACTCTCGCCCGGGAAGCGGTACGACAGCGTCGTATACATATTCTCGTTCTGGAAACCCTTTTCGTTCTGGTACGAGATATTCGACCAGTCGATGCCGATCGAAGTCTGGTTGGCCATCTGCGGAGCCATGTTCACCAGCCGGACATTGAAGTCCACGAGGTAGTCGCGCTCGGGAGCCTGCTTATTATATATAAGGTACTCGTATTCGAGCCATGCGTTCTCCGCCACGGGCAGTCGCATCGTCACCTGCCGGGCGTCGCCGACCGTCTTCACGGGTTCGGCGCGGAACACATAATCCATCGTATTGATCTTGACGTTGTTCAGGCCGTTTTTCACATAGAACGAAAGGTCGAACTTCGCGCTCGTGGGGTCCATCAGCTCGATCAGTTTGTCGCGCTGGCCGCGGGGAGCGTACTTGGTGTAATCCTTGAGCGTCACGCCCGTGATCTGTCCACCGCGCGTCGAAAAACGCACCGTCATCACCTCGTTCTCGACCGTAATCTCCTCCGGTTCGGCCTCCTGCGCCGCGGTCAGGTACTCGCCCACCGCTGCGACCTGACGCTGGCGCACGGCTTCCGCCAGATCGGCCGAAGCCTCGGGCGCCGTCACTTCACCGGGCGTCGCAGCCCCGTTGCCCGCCATGCTGTCCGCCGCGGGGACCGCGGGACGCGAAGCGGCGGCTACCGAATCCTGATAGGCCTGCCACTCGGCCATTTCCTGCTGATATTTCTCCTGCTGTTTGGTATTGACATACGCGAATCCCAGAAAAAGGACCGCCACGACGACAATACCCAAAATTGTTTTTTTATCCATCTAAACGTGTTTGCTTCTCAACTCTGTTGCGGTTATTACTTCTTTTCTCCGGCGTATTCGAGCGCCGCCCCGACGAATGCCACGAACAGCGGCGAAGGACTCAGCACCGTACTCTTGTATTCGGGATGGTACTGCGTGCCGACGAACCACGGGTGGTTCGATATTTCGACGACCTCGACCAGCCCCGTATCGGGATTGATGCCCACGGCCTGCATGCCGGCGGCCTCGAACTGCTCCAGGTAGTCGTTGTTGAACTCGTAGCGGTGACGGTGACGCTCCGAAATATTGAGCTTGCCGTACGCCGCAGCAACTTTCGAACCTTTCTTCAGCGTACAGGGATAAGCGCCCAGACGCATCGTGCCGCCCTTGGCCGTCACGCCCTTCTGCTCCTCCATCAGGTCGATGACCGGATGCGGCGTCGATTCCATCTCGCTCGAATTGGCGTCGGCGATGCCCAGCACGTTACGCGCGAACTCGATCACGGCGCACTGCATGCCCAGACAGATGCCCAGGAACGGGATGTTGTTTTCACGGGCGTAACGCACAGCCACGATCTTGCCTTCGATGCCGCGGTTGCCGAAGCCCGGAGCCACGAGGATGCCCGCCATCCGGCCCAGCTGCCCGGCCACGGTTTCGGGCGTGATCTTCTCCGAATTGACATAACTCAGTTTCACCTTGCAGTCGTTCACCGCACCGGCGTGTACGAACGACTCGCAGATAGACTTGTAGGCGTCGGGCAGTTCGGTGTACTTGCCGACCAGCGCGATTTCGATCTTCTTCGAAGGATGCTTGATCTTATCGACCAGCGCGTTCCAGGCAGCCATATCCGGCTCCTTGTCGGCCGGCAGGTCGAGCTTTTCGAGTACCACCTCGTCGAGGTGCTGGTCGTGCATCTTCTGCGGCACCTCGTAAATCGTCGGCACGTCGATCGACTCCATCACGGCTTTGGCGTCCACGTTGCAGAACAACGCCACCTTGCGGCGCAGCTCCATCGTAAGCGGATGCTCGGTGCGCAGCACGAGGATATCGGGCTGCAGCCCGTTTTCGAGCAGCGCCTTCACCGAGTGCTGGGTGGGTTTGGTCTTCAGCTCGCCCGAAGCGGCCATGTAAGGAATCAGCGTCAGATGCACCAGCGCCGTATTCTTATAGCCCAGCGAGTAACGCAGCTGACGCACCGACTCGATGAACGGCAGCGACTCGATGTCGCCCACCGTACCGCCGATCTCGGTGATGATAACGTCGTAAACTTTCTTCTGCGCCAGCAGTTGGATGCGGCGCTTGATCTCGTCGGTGATGTGGGGAATGACCTGCACGGTCTTTCCCAGATACTCGCCCTTGCGCTCCTTCTCGATGACGCTTTTGTAAATCCGGCCCGTCGTGACGTTGTTGGCCTTCGACGTGGGCTGGTTCGTGAAGCGTTCGTAGTGTCCCAGGTCGAGGTCGGTCTCCGCGCCGTCCTCCGTCACATAGCATTCGCCGTGTTCATAGGGATTCAGCGTTCCGGGATCGACGTTGATGTAGGGGTCGAGCTTCTGGATGGTCACCGAATAGCCGCGCGCCTGCAGGAGACGAGCCATCGAGGCCGAAATAATACCCTTTCCGAGCGACGATGCGACACCGCCCGTAACAAATATGTACTTGGGTTTGGAAAGTTTCATTACGTTATATACTATTTATTTTCGTTGTGTTCCTGGTTCTCCTCCTGCGCCTGACGATCGATCAGCTTCACCTTTTCGATCGCAGCGGTCATCTCCTCGCGGGCGCGCTCGATCTTGGCCTTCACGTCGGCGATCAGCGACTCGGCGTTCTTCGACTTGGCGAAGAATCCGATGTTGTTCTCCAGCAGGCCGATCTCCTGTTCCAGCTGGCGCACCTTGCTGTAGAGCCGTTCGCGCTCCGAACGCAGGCGGTTGCCGCCCGCCGATTTGAACGACGACACCTTGTCGCGGAAACGGTTCATCGAACGGTCGCGCTCCGTACCGCGCAGCGTGTTGAACAGCGCATCGACGGCGGCCTTGTATCTTTTCTGAACGGCGTCTTTCTGCTTGATGGGCACGAATCCGATTTCACCCCAGCGGCGCTGGAACTCGCGGATCACGTCGTAACCGCCCGCCTTGACATCGGCCGCGGCCATCTCCTCCAGCAGGGCCAGCTTCTTCCTGAGATTCTCCTCGTGTTCGCCGTCCACGCTGGCGAAATGCGAACCCTTGCGTTCGAAAAACTTGTCGCAGGCAGCGCGGAAACGCCGCCAGATCGCATCCGAGTGCCGGCGCGATACGGCGCCGATCTCCTTCCAGCGGGCCTGCAGGGCAATCAGTTCGTCGGTAGCCTTCTTCCACTCCTCGCTGTTCATCAGCGACTCGGCGGCTTCGCATATTTCGGTCTTGAGCTGTAAGTTGTGTTCCATCTCGGCCTTCACGCCCGAATAGAACTGGCGCTTGGCCTCGAAGAACTTGTCGCACGCCGTGCGGAAACGCTCGTAAATGCGGTTGTTGTCTTTCTTGGGCGCGAAACCGATGGTCTTCCAGGTCTTCTGAATCTCCAGCAGGCGGTCGCTGGCCCGGTTCCACTCCTTGCGGGTGGTGAGCATCTGCGCGGCCAGCTCCTCTGTGGCGGCGCAAAGTTCGGTCTTCAGTTCGAGGTTGCGGACCTGTTCGCCCTTCAGCGATTCGAAATGCTCCTGATGCTGTTTGTTGATCCGGCTCGACGCCGCTTTGAAACGCTCCCAGAGCGTTTCCTTATATTCGTTGGCTACAGGACCCGTCTCGCGCCACTCGTCATGCAGTTTCTGCAGTTTGTGGAACGCCTCGACAACCGAAGGCTCCAGCACGAGCGCCTCGGCCTGCTCGCACAAAGCCACCTTCTGCTCGTAATTCTTCTTCAGGTCCAGGTCGCGCAGCTCCTTGTTGATCTTGATGAAGCTGTAAAAATTCTCGACGTGCAGGTTGTAGGTCTCCCACAGGTCCTTGACGTTCTGCTGAGGCACGATGCCGGTCTCCTTCCAGCGCTGCTGCAATTCGCGGAATTTGGTAAACGTATGGTTGAGCGTCTCGTCCGAATTGACCAGTTCCTTCAGTTCCTCGATTATCCCCTGCTTGATCTGCAGGTTCTTCTCCTTGTCGGCTTCGAGATTGGCGATAAACTCGTCGCGGCGGCGGCGGTACTCTTTGAACAGTTCCTTGAGCTGCACCTCGACGCCGTCCACGGCCGGTGCGAAATCCTCTTCTGCGCCGCCCTCCTCGACGAACCTGCGGCGTGCGGCTTCGACTTCGGCGCGGCGAATGCGGTAAAAGGCGATCTTCAGCGCCTCCACATCCCGGCGGATCGACTGCACGGGCTGCTCTTCGAGCATGCGTGTAAACAAAGCTACCAATTCCTCCTTGCCCCTGCCGAGGAACTTATCCTCCGCATTGCGGCCATCTTCCGCCATCTGATCGGCCTCGGCTTCCTCGGCGGTCTCACCGTCTAGTTCGAGTCCGGCGTCCTGCGCCGCCAGCGCGGCTTCCTCGTCCGCGAAATCCACCTGCACGTCGGATGCGGCAGGCTCGTCGTCCGTCTCCGCCACGACCGGTTCGGCCGCGGGTTTGATCCGGGCGCGCTTCACACGCGCCGTCTCTTCTGCGGCGGGAGCCGCTTCCGCAGGCGTTTGGGCAGCGGGAGCTTCGGCGTCGGTGGTTTGGGCAGCGACCTCTTCGGCTGACGCTTCCGCAGGCGCAGCCTCTTCGGCAGCGGGCGTCTCTGCTACGGGCGCATCGGCAGCAGCCGTCTCAGCGGCAACCTCTCCGGCAGGCTCTTCAGCCGCAGGCGTTTCCGCAGGCGCCACCTCTTCGGCAGCGGACGTCTCCGCGACGCATGCTTCGGCAGCCGTTTCGGTTACGGGAACCCCGGCGGCGGGCGCTTCGGGTTCGCTCTGCGCAACAGCGGGCGCATCGGGTTCTGCGGTCGCAGACATTTCGGGTTCGGGGACTTCGGGAGTCACTTCGGAAGTTACTTTCTGCACATCTTCAGCAGCATTGCTGACTTGCTCCTCGGGAGCAGGAAGAATCGGATTTTCAGTAGCCATCTCAATACACGTTTTTGATTTCCATATATACGGAAGTATATAAATCTCGCAAATATAACCATTTTTCCCGTGCCGCCGAACGATTTCGCCGGAAATTTGCTAACTTCGCACAAGATATGCGCGGCGCACGGCCACCCGGCCGCCGGTGCGCCGCCGAAAACCCATGACCGCAACTATGAGCCACCGCATCCTGCTCGTCGACGACGAGCCCGACATCCTCGAATTCGTAAAATACACCCTCGTCAAGGAGGGTTACGAGGTGTTCACGGCCCAGAACGGAGCCGAAGCGCTGAAAGCCGCGGCGCAGCACCGCCCACACCTGATCCTGCTGGACATGATGATGCCCGTGATGGACGGGGCGCAGACCTGCCGCGCCATCCGCGAAGATCCGCAGCTGCGCGATACGATGGTCGTTTTCCTCTCGGCTCTGGGCGAGGAGGAACAGCAGCTCACGGGCTTCGGCGTGGGGGCCGACGATTACCTGACCAAGCCGATCAAGATGAAACTGCTGGTCAGCCGCGTGCAGGCCATCCTCAAGCGCATCGACGCCGAAAAATCCCCCGCCGCGGCGGAGGGCGTCGCCGTGGACCGCGAACGCTACACCGTCACGCGCGACGGCCGCGAAATCAGCCTGCCCCGCAAGGAGTTCGCCCTTTTGGACCTGCTCTGCTCGTCGCCGGGCAAACTCTTCTCGCGCGAAGAGATATATGCCCGGATCTGGGGTTCGGAGGTGGTCGTAGGCGACCGCACCATCGACGTACATATCCGCAAACTGCGCCAGAAGATCGGCGACGCGAGGATCGTCACCGTCAAGGGCGTGGGCTATAAATACGAACCGTAACACCGGGCGGCCGCCCGGACCCGAAAGGACATGGATAAAACGAACAAATACCGCCGCATCGTCATCAAGGTGGGCAGCAACGTGCTGACCCGCGACGACGGACGCCCCGACACGACGCGCATTTCAGCCCTCGTGGACCAGATCGCCCGGCTCCACCACGCCGGTATCGAAGTGATTCTGGTCTCATCGGGCGCCGTGGCTTCGGGCCGCAGCGTCCTCGAACAGCGCACCGGCCGCATCGACACCGTATCGGCCCGCCAACTCTTCTCCGCCGTCGGACAGGTGAAGCTGCTGAACCGCTATTACGACCTTTTCAACGAATACGGCATCGTCTGCGGACAGGTACTCACCACCAAGGAGAGTCTCTCCACCCGGCGGCAGTATCTCAACCAGCGCAACTGCATGGAGGTCATGCTCTCCAACGGCGTGATCCCGATCGTCAATGAAAACGACACCATCTCGGTCACCGAACTGATGTTCACCGACAACGACGAACTTTCGGGACTCGTGGCGGCCATGATGCAGGCCGAAGCGCTGATTATTCTGAGCAACATCGACGGCATCTACGACGGCTCGCCCGCCGACCCCTCGTCGCAGGTGATCCGCCGCGTGAGACCCTCCGAAGACCTCTCGCAGTACATCGACCCGGCGCGCTCGTCGCGGGGCCGCGGAGGCATGGCGACCAAGAGCCGCATCTCGTCGCGCGTGGCCGGCGAGGGCATCGAAGTCATCATCGCCAACGGCCGCCGCGACGGCATCCTGACCGCCCTGGCGCTGAGCGGCGAGGAGGTGCCCTGCACCCGCTTCGAACCCGCCCCGCACACGGCGTCGGGCGTCAAAATGTGGATCGCCAGCAGCGAAGGCTTCGCCAAAGGCGTCCTGCGCATCGACCAGGGCGCCGCAGCGGCCGTCCGGGCCAGCAAGGCCGCCAGCATCCTGGCCGTGGGCGTCACGGCCGTCGAGGGCGACTTCGAACGCGACGACCTGGTGCGCATCCTCTCTCCCGACGGGACGCAGCTGGCCGTAGGCCGCATCTCGTGCGACAGCGATACCGCGCGCCGCAGCATCGGACGCAAAGGGCTGAAGCCCCTGGTCCATTGTGATTATCTCTACCTCGAATAAGACGACTATGGAATACGAATCCCTGTTCAAAGCCGCCCGGCAGGCCGGAACGCTTCTGGCCGAAACCGAAACCGAACGTCTCGGACGCACGCTGATGCACGCCGCACAGCTGCTGCGCACGCATACTCCCCGCCTGCTCGAAGCCAACGCCCGCGACCTCGAAGCCATGGCCCCCGACTCGCCGCTGCGCGACCGCCTGCGGCTGACCCCGGAACGTATCGACGCCATCGCCGCCGACATGGAAGCCGTCGCGCACCTGCCCTCGCCGCAGGGCGAAGAGCTGGAGCGGCGCACCCGGCCCAACGGCATGACCATCGTCAAACGGCGGGTGCCGTTCGGCGTAGTCGGCATGATCTGCGAAGCCCGGCCCAACGTCACAGCGGACATCTTCTCGCTCTGCATCAAAACGGGCAACGCCTGCGTGCTGAAGGGCGGCGGCGACGCCCGTCACTCCAACGAAGCCATCGCCGCCCTGCTGCACGAAGCCCTGCGCAGCGAAGGCATCGACGAACACGCCTTCACCCTGCTTCCTTCGGACCACGCTTCCGTCGGAGCGCTGCTGAACGCCGTGGGTTACGTCGATGTCGTCATTCCGCGCGGCGGCGCGGGCCTGATCCGCTTCGTACGCGAAAACGCCCGCGTTCCGGTCATCGAAACCGGCGCCGGCATCGTCCACACCTACTTCGACCGCGACGGCGATCTCGCAAAGGGCCGCGCCGTGGTCTGCAACGCCAAAACCCGGCGCGTCAGCGTCTGCAACGCCCTCGACTGCCTCGTCGTCCACCGCGGCCGGCTCGCCGACCTGCCGGAACTGTGCGCCCCGCTGGCCGCCGCCCGCGTCACGGTCTACGCCGACGCCGAGGCTTTCGCGGCCTTGGGCGGACACTACCCCGCCGACCTGCTGGAACACGCTTCCGAGGAGCATTTCGGCACGGAATTCCTCGACTACAAACTCGCCGTGAAGACCGTCGCATCGCCCGAAGAGGCCCTCGCGCACATCGCCCGCTATTCGTCGCGCCACAGCGAAGCCGTCGTCACCGAGAACAAACAGACCGCCACGCAGTTTACACGCAGCGTAGACGCCGCCTGCGTCTATGTCAATGTCTCGACGGCCTTCACCGACGGCGGACAGTTCGGCTTCGGCGCCGAAGTGGGCATCTCGACGCAGAAGCTCCACGCCCGCGGTCCGATGGGCCTTCCCGAACTGACGACCTACAAATACATCGTCACGGGCGACGGGCAGATCCGGGAGTCCTGAAGCCTGCCGCATCAGTTTTCACCCGAAAAACAACAAAAAATATAACGATTCGTAATCATTTTTTCCGTAAATTTGCACATCCTTAAAATTAGATGTATATTTAACTTATGATTCGTGAACTTATGGCCGTAGGATTCGGCGGCGCGGCGGGCAGTATCGTCCGTTACCTGCTTTCCGGCGGAATCATGGCCGGACAGACGCTTTTGGGATTTCCGGCGGGCACGTTCACGGTCAACGCCGCGGGTTCGCTGCTGATCGGCATCCTGCTGGAAGCCACTGTCTCCGAAACGCTGGGCTGGCTGCTCATCGTGGGATTCTGCGGAGGCTTCACCACCTTTTCGACCTTTTCGGCCGATGCGGTGCGCCTGCTGCGGGCCGGGTGTTACAACGCGGCGGCGATTTATGTGGCGCTGAGCGTCGCGGTATGCATTGTTTTTGCAGCGCTCGGCATGTGGATCGGAACAACATTTAGAAATTAACTTTATAAAAGACAATGGTAATTTTGGTATTGAACTGCGGCAGTTCGTCGATCAAGTATCAGGTGATCGACATGGAAGCCGCATCGAGTACGCTGCTCGCAAAAGGCATCGTGGAACGCATCGGCCTGCCGGAAGGCGACCTTACCCATAAACCCGTCGGCAAACAGCCTTTCGAGCTGCACCGGCCCATTCCCGACCACACGACGGGCATCCAGCTCGTACTCGACGCCCTGACCGACCCGGCGCACGGCGTTATC
>CAKVKI010000037.1 GCA_934754975.1 uncultured Alistipes sp.
CTCGAAGCGTCGCCCCATGCCGACAACACGATCGTCGTACTGTTGGGCGACAACGGATTCCATCAAGGCCAGAAACAGCGTTTCAGCAAAATGTCGCTCTGGCGCGAAGCCTGCCATGTCCCGCTGATCGTCGCCCTGCCCGACGGCGGAGGCGCCGAGGTGCAGGCCCCGGTGAGCCTGCTGGACATCTACCCCACGCTCAGTTCGCTGTGCGGACTCGCCGCTCCCGCAGGGCTGGAGGGCAACGATCTCGCACTGCTGGTGAAGAATCCCACCGCGGCATGGGACAAGCCCTGTTTGAGCAACTACATCCGCGGCAACTGCACGGTGCATTACAAACACTGGAACTACATCCGCTATGCGGACGGCTCCGAAGAGCTGTACGACATCGCGGCCGATGAGGACGAACACTACAACCTCGCCGGGAAACCGGAACATCAGGCTCTCATGCAATCGCTCCGGCAGCACATCCCGACCGAATGGGCACACCCGCTCCCGACCACCGGAAAGGCACGACGCGCACGGACGCAGAAACCATAAATCCAAACGAAACAATATGCTTCATCCGATGAAAAAACACCCCCTGATTTCCCTTTCGTATACCGCCCTGCTCGGCGGTCTGCTCACGACGGCTCCCGCCGCAGCCCAGACCGCGACGGTGCGGATCGACGCGGCAAAAGTCGAACAGCGCATCACGCCGTGGCTTTACGGCGCCTGCATCGAAGACGTAAACCACGAAATTTACGGCGGCATCTACGATCAGAAAATCTACGGCGAAAGCTTCGAAGAGCCTGACGCCACACAGGACCTTTCGGCATTCTCGAAATACGAAGGCATCTGGAGCGTGAGCGACGGCGTCGCGGCCGTCAGCGCTTCGCGCGGCGGCAAGATCGTCTACAACGGCGCAGAGATCGGCGACGGCCTCGTCGAAACGGACATCCGCTTCGACAACGAACGCGGCAACATGGCAGGCATGCTCTTCCGCGCAAGCGACCCCGGCATCGGGCGCGACCGTTTCCGCGGATACGCTGTGAGCCTGTCGAGCGTCGGCAAAAAAATCGAACTTACAAAACACGACAACAACGTCACGCTGCTCCGCAAAGTCGATTACGACTTCGACCCCTACACCTGGAACCGGCTGAGCGTGTCGATGCAGGGACCTGAAATCGAAATTTTCCTCAACGGCAAAAGCGTGCTGAAATACACCGACGAAGATCCCCGCTATTTCCGCAGCGGGAAATTCGGCCTGCGCGATCTGGTGGCCGACGTCTATTACCGCAACGTGGGTTACAGGACGGCCGCCGGGATGAAGACCATCTCCTTCGAAGCGCCGCAGGGCATGGCCGTCAGCTGCCGCTGGCAGCCCGTCGTGACCGGCACGGCCGAGGCGGTTTTCACCCATGATACACAGGCCCCGTTCCACGGCGGCTATTCGCAGGCCGTCGAGATCGTCGCCGGCAAAGGCGCCGCAGGAGTCAGCAACATGAGTCTCAACGGCTGGGGCATCGCGATTCGCAAGGGCCGGACGATGCAGGGGCGCATCTACCTGAAAGCCGCAGGGCCGGAAAGTCCCGTTACGGTAGCGATCGAGAGCGCCGACGGCAAAACGCGCTACGCTGCGCAGCAGATCGAAGGCGTCACGGACCAGTGGGCGCGTTACGACTTTACGCTCACCCCCTCGGCCGACGACAGCCGCGCCCGGTTCGCGGTGACGATCGACCGTCCGGGAAAAATATGGATGGACATGGCGACGCTGGAAAGCACGGGCGACGCGCGTTACAAGGGGCTTCCGCTGCGCGGCGACATCGCGCAGGCGATGGTCGATCAGGGACTCACGTTCCTGCGCTACGGCGGCACGATGGTCAATGTGCCGGACTACCGCTTCAAGAACATGATCGGCGACCGCGACCGCCGTCCGCCCTACCGGGGACACTGGAACTGGTGGTCCACCAACGGCTTCGGCATCGAAGAGTTCCTGCAGTTCGCCGAAGCGGCCGGATTCACCCCATCGTTCGCGGTGAGCATCGACGAAACGGCCCGAGACATGGCCGACATGATCGAATACCTCAACGGTCCCGCCACATCGGAGTGGGGAGCCAAGCGCGCCGCCAACGGACACCCGGCGCCTTACGGCGTAAAATACATCGAGATCGGCAACGAAGAGCAGATTCTGCACGAGAGCCGCGAAGGATACGACCGCTATATCGAACGGTTCAACGTCCTGCACGACGCAATGAAGGCCAAGGACCCGAACCTCGAACTGATTATCGCCATCGACTGGAAACCCGGTTCGCCCGAAATGGAGCGGGTGTTCAAGGCCCTCGACGGCAAGGCCGCCTACTGGGATTACCATCCGTGGGCCGACCCGATGATCGCCGGCAAAATCGCCGAGGAGAAACTCACGGAGATGAAACGGCTCTTCCGCTCGTGGAATCCCGCGACGATGATGAAATGCGCCATCTTCGAGGAGAACGGCGACACGCATAACATCCGCCGCGCACTGGGACACGTCACCCTGCAGAACACCATCCGCCGCCACGGCGACTTCGTACTCACTTCGTGCGCCGCAAACGCCCTCCAGCCTTACCGCCAAAACGACAACAGCTGGAACCAGGGACAGATATTCTTCACACCGGCCCAAGTATGGGGCATGCCGCCCTTCTACGCCCAGCAGATGGCGTCGAAGCACCATCAGCCGCTGCTGGTGGCGTCCGAAGTCGAAGGTACGCTCGACGTAACGGCCACACGCGACGAAGCGTCGCGGAAGCTCGTGCTGCATATCGCCAACATCCGCCCCGAGACCATTGCGGCCAAGTTCGACGCTTCGTCGTTCGGCCCGGCGAAGCATGTCCGCACGGTCACCCTTTCGGGCCGGCCGGAGGAGGTGAACACTCCCGAACAGCCGCGGCGCATCGCCCCCGTCGAGCGGGAACTTACGGCGCAGGAGGTCGTAAACCTCGACATCGAGCCTTTCTCGTACACGATTCTGGTTTTCGAAAAATAAAAACATACACCCCATGAAAAGCAAACTGCTGCTTCTGGCCGGAATGTCGGCCTGCACCGGAACGGCCACGGCGGCCAAGAAAGCTCCCGCAACGGCGCCCCAGCGCCCCAACATCATCCTGATCCTGCTCGACGATTCGGGCTACGGCGACATTACACCCTACAGCGCCCGCGGCTACACCACGCCCAACATCGACCGCATGGCCCGGCAGGGAATGAAACTCTCCGACTTTTACGTATCGTCGGGACTTTCGTCGCCGTCGCGCGCCTCGATCCTGACAGGCTGCTACGCTGAGCGCATCGACTTCAGCACGGTCCTCTTTCCCAATGCCAAACGCGGACTGAACCCCGAAGAGGTCACCATCGGCGACATGCTCCGCGCACAGGGCTACTCAACGGCCTGCGTCGGAAAATGGCACTTGGGACACGCGTCGAAAGAGGCGCTGCCACAGGGCCACGGCTTCGACGAGTATTTCGGCCTGCCCTATTCCAACGACATGTGCCCGCCGGTCTACCCCGACATGCCCTATGCCAGCAACAGCGACGGACGGGCCTACCCGGCCCTGCCGCTCATCCTCGGCGACGAGCCGATCGAATACAATCCCGACCTGAGCCTGCTGACCACCCGTTATACGGAGTACGCCTCCTCGTATATCGACCGCCATAAAGACGGCCCGTTCTTCCTCTACCTAGCCCATTCGATGCCGCACGTACCGCTGGCCGTATCGGATAAATTCAAAGGCAAATCCCAGCAGGGACTCTACGGCGACGTGCTGATGGAGCTGGACTGGTCGGTGGGCGAGATATACAAAGCGCTCGAAAGGAACGACATCGCCGACAATACGTGGGTCATACTCACCTCGGACAACGGTCCGTGGACGCTCATGGGCAACCACGGCGGCTCGGCCGGACCACTGCGTTCGGGCAAGGGCAGCACGTTCGAAGGCGGCGAACGGGTCTTCTGCCTGACGACCTGGCCCGGCGTAATCCCCGCGGGCAGCGAATGCGGCGAACTGGTGACGGCGATGGACTTCCTGCCCACGATGGCCCGCGCCGCCGGCGGCAAACTCCCCTCACGCACCATCGACGGCAGGGACGTATATCCGCTGCTGTCGGGACAAAAAGGAGCCAAATCCCCGCACGAAGCCTTCTATTACTACATCGTGGGACGTCCCGAAGCCATCCGCGTCGGCGACTGGAAATACCACCCCGAACACATCTACTGGGAACCCGTACTGTACGGCCGCGACGGCTGGCGCGGAACCGGCCGCAAGCGCACGCTTCCGCCCTCGCTCTACAACATCAAAGAGGACATCGGCGAACAGCACAACCTCATCGACCGCCATCCGGAAACAGCCGAGAAACTTCACAAGATGCTCTTCGACTTCGACCGGAAGATGAAAGCCGAGGTCCGCAAGGCGGTGATTTACGAATAGCGGGCAGGGCCGCAGGCTAAAAAGTCCCGGAAACTGCAGAGACGGCCGCAGAGGACAAACACGGCCGCAGAGCGACACACGACCGGAAACGGCGGCCTGAAAACGGCGGACCGACTATTCGGGAGAACGGAGGTCCGGCTCTCCGGGCAAACAGGGGTCCGATTCTCCGGGCAAACGGCGGCCCGCACGGAGGTCCGGAAAAAGCGGCGGCAGGAAATGAAAATCCTGCCGCCGTTTTCGTATTTCGGGCGTGTCTACTTCACCCCGGTTTTATAGACGCAGACATGGTTATAGACCGCATCCGGTTCGAGTACGGTCGAAGGGAATCCGGGCTGGTTGGGGCTGTCGGGAAAGTGCTGGGTTTCGAGCGCCACCGCCCCGCGGTAACCGTAACTCCGGCCGCCCTTGCCGCAGATCGTGCCGTCGAGGAAGTTGCCGCCGTAAAACTGCATACCCGGCTCGGTCGTCCAGACTTCGAGCCAACGCCCCGAAACGGGTTCATACAGCTCGGCGGCGCGTTCGAGTCCGTGCGGCGTCCCGCGCCTGAGTACCCAGTTGTGGTCGTAACCGTGCCCGAGACACAGTTGTTCGGAGGCGTCGTCGAGACGTGCGCCGATAAGCGTCGGAGCGCGGAAATCGAACGGCGTATCTTCGACCGGAGCGATTTCGCCCGTAGGGATGAGCGTCGCATCGACCGGCGTGAAACCGTCGGCGCAGATCGTCAGCAGGTGATCGTTAATCGTCCCGACGCCGGTGCCGTGGAGATTGAAGAACGAATGGTGCGTGAGGTTGACCACCGTGCGTTTGTCGGTGCGGGCCGTGTGGGTCACCGTCAGCGCATCGTCGTCGTCCAGCTCGTAAGCCAGTCCGACGTCGAGCGTCCCCGGAAAGCCCTGTTCCCCGTCTTCGGAACGGTAGCGGAACACGATCCGCTGCGCATCGGCCGCGACGACATCCCAAACCACCATATCGAACCCCTTGTCGCCGCCGTGCAGCGAATTCTCTCCGTCGTTGGCCGGCAGGCGGCAGACGGTTCCGTCGAGCGTGAAACGCGCACCGGCGATACGGTTGGCATAACGCCCGATCGTGGCGCCGAAGAAACGTTCGCCGACGTAATGCACATAGGCGTCGAGCGTTGCGTGTCCGAGTACGATATCCTCGAAACGGCCCGATTTGTCGGGCGTCCAGAATTCGACGATCCGGGCGCCGAAGTCGGTGACGGATATTTCCAGTCCGTGTTTGTTTTTCAGGTAATAGAGGTCGGTTTTTTTGCCGCCGACAACGGACTGGAACGCAGCCCGCTCGACTCTCGAATGGAATGTTGTCATAAAAGGTCAGTAATTTTATTGAATGGTGAAAATAAATCGGTCCCGGGACGACGCCTGGCAACCGTCAAAAGGCGCCGGCCGGGTGCCTTCCGATGCAAATATAAGAATAATATTCAAACTGGTATATACCGGTATGTATTTTATTTGCGGCAATTTTACTGTTTTACGACGATTTTATGCAATAATTTTTTGCAGGTTCTTTCATTAATCAGCTGAATTTATGTATCTTTGCGAAAATTAAACGATTCCCATGAAAGGTAACAAACCCAAGTACAAACTGGTCGTGGACCACGTTATCGAGGGCATAACCGCCGGAACTTACAAAAAGGGAGACTGGATTCCGTCGGTAAACGATCTGTGTACGATGTTCAACCTCTCGCGCGGCACGATTTTCACGGCTTTCAACGAACTGAAAGCCAAGGGCATCATCGAAGCTACACCGAGCGTCGGCTATTTCATCGCCGGCACCGAGATTGCGCTGAAACACCATATATTCCTGCTGTTCAACGAATTCAACATCTTCAAGGAGGACCTTTACAATTCGTTCATCGAAGCTATAGGCGACAATGCCACCGTCGATCTGGTGTTCCACAACTACAACCGCAGCGTCTTCGACACGCTCCTGCGCAACGCCGAAGGCAAGTACACGAGCTATATCATCATGTCGGGCAAATTCCAAAATATCGACGACCAGCTGCAACGCCTGGGCGGCAGGGTTTTTCTGCTCGACCACTTCCACCCGGAGCTGAAAGGAAAATACTCCTCGGTGGCGCAGAATTTCGAACAGGACACCTACAATGCACTCGTATTCGGGCAGGAGCATCTGCGCAAATACAACCGGATCGTCATGGTCCAGAAAAACGTCAAGGAGCCGCAGGAGCGCTACGACGGACTCTGCGCTTTCTGCAAAGAGTACGGCTTCGAACACGACTACATCGACACGACCAAAGGCCGCAAAATCAAAAAAGGCGAACTCTACATGGTCGTGGACGACCGCGACATGATCTTCCTGCTGCGGCAGTCCGAAGCCCAGAAGCTGATTCTCGGCCGGGATTTCGGCATCATCTCCTACAACGAAACGCTGCTCAAGGAGGTGATCGCAGGCGGTATCACCACGCTTTCGACCGATTTCAGGCAGATGGGGCGCACGATGGCTTCGCTGCTCGACAAGAAGAAGATCGTGAACATCGAGAACAAATGGATGCTCACCATCCGCAAATCGATCTGAGGAAATTCCACGGCATAAAACGGACGGCGGGGCGTGACGAACACTCCGCCGTCCGTGTCTAAACACCGGCCTGCGGCGACCGCAGACAAAAAAAATCCAAGAACAGAATAAAATATATACCGGTATGTATCGGTATATTGATTTTTTATTTATATTTGCATAGCGATAGACGGTAAAAACCCGCCCGTCCAAGAGATTTCAACCAACCTAAACCACAAGACTATGCAACAGAAAATCCTCTTGCCGTTGCTGGCGCCGCTCGTTGCCGGGTGCGCCCAGAAAGCCCATGCTGCCGAAAAACAGGACCCTTCGCGTCCCAACATCCTGCTCATTGTCGCCGACGACGTCAGCTATTACGACCTCGGCTGTTACGGAGCGGTGAACAACGCGACCCCCAACATCGACCGTCTCGCACACGAAGGCATGCAGTTCACCAGCGCTTTCAACTCCTCGTCGATGAGCACCCCCACCCGCCACAGTCTCTATACGGGCATGTACCCGATGAAAAACGGCGGTTACGCCAACCACAGCGCCGTACGCGAAGACGTGCTGACGATGCCTGTCTACATGCGCCAGCTGGGTTACCGCTGCGGTCTGGCCGGCAAATGGCACATCCGTCCCGAATATATCTTTTCGTTCGAAACCGTCCCCGGCTTCAAGAAAAACTGCCTGAATCCCGATCCGTCGTACACGCTCGACGGCGTGCGCGAATTCATCAACCGCAGCGAAGAGCAGCCTTTCTGCCTTGTGCTGGCCTCGATCAACGCCCACCTGCCATGGACGGGCGGCGATCCGTCGGTCTTCGACCGCGCGGCGCTCAAACTGCCGCCCCAGATGATGGACACGCCCGAAACGCGCGATATTTACGCCCGCTATCTGGCCGAAGTCACGCTGCTCGACCAGGAGGTCGGCGACATGATCCGCCTGCTCGAAGAGCGCGGCATTTACGACAATACGCTCATCATCTTCATTTCGGAGCAGGGAACCGAAATCGCCGGGGCCAAGTGGACCAACTGGCAGGCTGGCGTGAAGTCGGGCATGCTGGCCAAATGGGGCGGGCACATCGCTCCGGGATCGAAAACCGACGCCATCGTGCAGTACGAGGACATCCTGCCCACGCTGATCGACGCGGCCAGCGGCAAACGCCCGAAAGATATGGACGGCTACAGCATCCGCAAGGTTCTCCACGGCAAAACCGACAAGCACCGCAAGTACGCCTTCTCACAGACCTGCATGGTCCCGGAAGGGGCTTCGTACCCTATCCGTTCAGCCAGCGACGGCAGGTACAAACTCATCCATAACCTCAACTACACGCACCCCTATGCCGTGAAACACATCGAGAACAAGGAATGGTTCGACACATGGCGCAGAAAATCCAATGCCGATCCGGTTTCGCACCACATCTGGGAACGTTACAAGAACCGGCCCGAATACGAGTTGTATGACATCGAGGCCGATCCGTTCGAGATGACCAACCTTTACGGACAGGAGCAGTACGCCAAAGTCGCCGAAAAGCTCAAGAAACAGCTGGTGAAGTGGATGACCGACCAGAAAGACCCCGGACTCGCATCAGACAGGGAACTCGAATAACAGCCTGAAAAAACTACGACCATGAACGACAACCGGATATTCTGCGTCCTGACGGGCGCGGCGGCACTGGGTTCGTCGGCGACCGCGGCCGCTGAAACTCCCGCCCTCAAGGCCGGCAAAGAGCCGCAGCGCCCCAACATCATCCTGATAATGACCGACGACATGGGCTTTTCGGACATAGGCTGCTACGGCGGCCTGATCGAAACGCCCAGTCTCGACCGGCTGGCTGCGGACGGACTCCGCTACATGCAGTTCTACAACGTGGGCCGCAGCTGCCCCACGCGCGCATCGCTGATGACGGGACTCTATCCCCACCAGGCCGGGCTGGGACACATGATCCACGACCGGGGCGAGGAGGGCTACCGGGGCGAGATCAACCACAACTGCGTCACGATCGGCGAAGTACTCCGCGATGCCGGTTATCATACGCTGCTGTCGGGCAAGTGGCACCTGAGCCGCTACCTCAACGAAGACGAGGATATCTCGAACTGGCCCCTGCAGCGCGGATTCGATAAGTTTTACGGAATCATCCACGGCGCATGCAGCTACTACGACCCCTTCACGCTGACGCGCGGCAACAAGCGCATCACGCCGCTGTCGGACCCCGAATACAGGAACGAGCGTTTCTACTTCACGGACGCCATCACCGACAACGCCATCGAATTTATCCACGGCGCGACGCAGCAGGACGACCGTCCCTACTTCCTCTACCTGGCCTATACGGCGGCGCACTGGCCGATGCAGGCGTTCGAAGAGGACGTGCAGAAATACAAGGGCAAATTCGACAAGGGCTGGGACGTGCTGCGCAGGGAGAAGTACGACGCCATGGTACGCGCCGGAATCATCGACCCGCAGTGGGACCAGACGCCCCGCGACGGCATTCCGGCATGGGGCAGCCTAACGGAGAAGCAGAAGCGGTTCGAAATCCGCCGCATGATGGTCTATGCCGCCATGGTATCGCGTATGGATATGAACGTCGGACGGCTGGTCGATTACCTGAACCGCACGGGGCAGATCGACAATACGGTCATCCTCTTCCTGCAGGACAACGGCGCCTGCGCCGAAGATTTTCTCTCGAAAGGGCGCATCCGCATGGTGCCGCTGCCCAACGGGGCTTCGACCGGTCCGATGGACGACGATGAGTTCATCCCCGACATGATTCCGTTCAAGAACCGCAAGGGCCAGGATGTCTGGATGGGCGAAGGACTCGTCATGGGCGCCGACACTACGTGGGGTTCGTACGGCAAAGGCTGGGCCAACGTCAGCAACGTCCCCTTCCGCGAGTATAAACACTGGGTACACGAGGGCGGAGTAGCTACGCCGCTGATCGTACACTGGCCCGCAGGGATCAAGGCCAGGAACGACACTCGCCGGCAGCCGTCGCACCTGATCGACATCATGGCCACGTGCATCGACCTGGCGAACGCAAATTACCCCGCGGAATACCACGGCAACAGGATCAAACCGCTCGAAGGCCGTTCGCTCGTGCCCACGTTCAGGGACAGGGACGCCGAACTCGACCGCGAAGCGATCTACTTCGAACACGAAGGCAACCGCGCTGTGCGCATGGGCAAATGGAAACTGGTCTCCAAGACCGGCCGCTATACCGACTGGATTCCGACGCCGTTCGGCAAATGGGAACTTTACGACATGGAAAAAGACCGTACCGAGATGCACGACCTGTCGGCCCGGCATCCCGAGCTGGTGAAGCAGATGGCCGGCATGTGGGACGCATACGCCCACCGGGCCAATGTCTTCCCGCTGCCCAAGAGCCGCATTCAGTAACCAATCATAACCCGACGAAAATGAACAGAAACCTATGTATCCTGACCGTCGCCGCGGCACTCGCCTCGTGCGACGGCGCACAAAAGCCCGGCAAAGGCGTGGAACTTATCGACGCATCGGCATTCCGGACCGAAATCGCGGGCAAGCCCGTTTCGCTCTACACCCTGCAGAACGCAAACGGCATGGCCGTGCAGATCACCAATTACGGCGCCCGTATCGTCGCCCTGTGGGCGCCGTCGGCCGACGGGACCTTCAAAGACGTGGTCTGGGGCTTCGACACCATCGACGGCTATCTCCAAACGGCCGACAAATACTGCGGCCCCGTCGTGGGCCGCTACGGCAACCGCATCGGCAAAGGCCGCTTCACGCTCGACGGCAAGGAGTACCAACTGACGATCAACAACGGCGAAAACCACCTGCACGGAGGTACGGGCGGGTTCGAAGCGCGCGTATGGAACGGCCGCGAAACAGTGGACAAACAGGGCAATCCCGCCGTCGAAATGACCTACCGTTCGGCGGACGGCGAAGAGGGATACCCCGGCAACCTCGACATCGCGGTGACCTACTCGCTGACTCCGGCCAACGAACTGGTGATCGACTACCAAGCCACGACCGACGCGCCGACGATCGTGAACCCCACGAGCCACGTCTATTACAACCTGCACGGCACGTCGGAAAAATCGACCGACTCGCACCTGCTGACCATTCATGCAGGCCATTTCACGCCGACCGACGCAGGGCTGATCCCCACGGGTGAAATCCGCCCGGTGGAGGGTACGCCGCTCGACTTCCGCACCCCGACGGCCATCGGCGCACGGCTGGGGCCGCCGCTGACTTACGAACCGCTGGTATTCGGCAACGGCTACGACCACAACTGGGCGCTGGACAAACCCACCCCCAAGGCCGTGACACTGGCGGCAGAAGTGTACGAGCCTTCGACCGGCATCCGGATGAAGATTCTCACCGACCAGCCCGGATTCCAGTTCTATGCAGGACAGGGCATGGACGGCAGGGAGGCCGGCAAACGCGGCGACCGCCACAACTACCGCTCGGGGCTGGCCCTCGAAACGCAGAATTTCCCCGACGCCCCTAACCACGACAACTTTCCGTCGCCGGTACTGCGTCCGGGCGAAGTTTACACCCAACACACCGTTTACGCCTTCGAGGTGGAATAACGGAGATCACCGGCAGAGAACCGGGACTGCGGCACAGGCCGCGGTCCCGGTTTTTTCGCCGTTCGCCGCAAAAACCTCCCCGCACCCGCAAGACATGCCGGAAAAACCGTTATCTTCGCAGTAAACCGAAACGGTATGAACGACACAACCGACTCAAACGTACAGTGGATCGCCGGCATCGGCGAAGCCCTGTGGGACATACTGCCCGAAGGCAGGAAAATCGGCGGCGCGCCGGCGAATTTCGCGTACCATGTATCGCAGTTCGGATACCGGAGCTGCGCGGTCAGCGCCGTGGGCGACGACGAACCCGGACACGAACTGCGCAGGCAGCTCTGCGAACGGGGAGTCTGCTGCGCCCTCGAAACGGTTCCCTATCCCACCGGAACCGTAGCGGTCACGCTCGACGGAGCCGGAATTCCGAGCTATGAAATCCGGGAGCAGGTCGCCTGGGACAACATCCCGTTCACGCCCGAGCTGGAGGCGTTGGCGCGCCGGACGCGGGCCGTCTGCTTCGGGTCGCTGGCACAGCGTGGCGCCGTGTCCCGGCAGACCGTTCTCCGGTTTCTGGAAACGATGCCCGACATGACGGGACATTACAAAATCTTCGACATCAACCTGCGGCAGCATTTCTACTCACAAGAGATAATCCACGATTCGCTCTGCCGCTGCAATATCCTGAAAATAAACGACGAGGAGCTGACCGTCGTAAGCCGGATGTTCGGCATACGAGCGCAGGAGCCGCAGGAGCAGTGCCGCGCCCTGCTCGAAAAATACGGACTCCGCACCGTAATACTCACCTGCGGCGCCGTCGGCAGCCATGTATTCACTCCGGACGGCATGTCGTACGTCGCCACGCCGCACGTCGAAGTGGCCGATACCGTCGGTGCGGGAGATTCGTTCACGGCGGCTTTCGTCTCGGCGCTGCTGGCCGGGCAGCAGATCGGCGAAGCGCACCGGCTGGCCGTCGACGTCTCGGCCTACGTCTGCACCTGCCACGGCGCGATGCCGAAACTGCCGGAGCGGTTCACCGCGCGGATCAGGGAGGATATGCATACTCTTTAAAGAGTTCCGGCACACGTAAGGCCAAAAAATTATCAGATAATGCAGGCGGCGGTCAATTGACCGCCGCCTGCATTTGGTACCTATCCGGAACCTTTCGTCCCCCAATAGCGGATTTAAGGGTTCGGCATGGGCGGATAGCATCAGGGCAGGATCCGTACGGGTGCAACTCATTATTATTGATGACGTTCAGCATGCAATTTACCAAGATATGGCGATTGCTGCATATTCCGGGGCGGTATACTTTTGTCCCGTGAAAACAGAATTATGCGCCGACTCCTGAAATATTTGCTATTTGTCCTGCTGCCCGCGTACGCCTGCGGACAGTCCGGCCGGCCCAACGCCGGGATTACGTTCGAAGTTACCGACTCCCTGCGCAATCCGCTGGCGTATGCCACGGTAGTGCTGAAGCCCGTCTCGGGAACAGGAAAGGCCTACGCAACGACGACCGATGAAGCGGGCCGGGCCCGCTTCACCCTGCCCGCGAACACCTATAATGCGGATATTTCATACATCGGCTACGTCTCCCGGCGGACAGTCGTGCAGCCCGTCGGCGGCGGCGACATGCTGCAAATCGTCCGGCTCCGGACGAGCGACACGCAGATCCGCGACGTCGTAATCACGGGCACCCAGGTGCGGGGACCGGTCTCGGGAGTGCATATCGGCCGGAAGGCGATGAACCACATCCAGCCGTCGAGCTTCGGGGACCTGCTCGAACTGCTGCCCGGCGGACGGGCTTCCGATCCCTCGTTTTCCTCCTCGAACCATATTCATCTGCGCGAGACAGGAATTTCGAACAGCGATTATCAGACCTCGTCGCTCGGCGTTTCGTTCGTCATGGACGGAATCCCGATGTCGAACGACGCAGGCATGGCCTATAATTCGGGAACGGCCACCGGCAACAACATTTCACTGAACAGGGGCGTCGATATGCGCACGATGCCGACCGACGAAATCGCATCGGTGGAGATTCAGCAGGGCATTCCGTCGGTCGAATACGGCGACCTGACGAGCGGACTGGTCAAAATCAAACGCAAGGAGGGCGGCCGCAACCTCGAAGCCCGCTTCAAAGCGGACCTGGGAAGCCAGTTGTTCTACGTCGGCAAAGGGTTCGAATGGGGCGCCCCGGCCGATCTGCTGACGATGAACGTCGGCGCAACGTGGCTCGGCTCCCACGCCGATCCGCGCAACACGCGCCAGAATTACCGGCGCGCGACCGGATCGTGGCGCATGAAGAAACGCTGGGAGAGCGCATCGGCCTATCGCTATACGCTGGGCGGATCGCTCGATTACACCGGCTCGTTCGACCGCGAAAAAAGCGACCGGGACATCGACGAAGGGCCGACGGGCCGCCCCATCGAACGCTATAAAGCGAGTTACAACAACGTCGTCGCGGGGCTCAATTTCACCGCCGAGTCCAAGGGAGCGGGCTTTTTCCGCAGTTTCGATTTTTCGGCCTCCGTCTCTTCGGAGTCCGATCGGACCGACCGCTGGCGTTACCGGACGAACAGCGGCAACGTTCCGATACGCACGGCGGTCGAAGAGGGCGTTTTCGACATGGAAGTACTCCCGGTCCGTTATGAAGCGACCCTGCAGGTGGACAACAAACCGTTCTATGCCAACGCCAAGGCGGCAGCCCTGCTGGGAGCCGACACCCCGCTGAGCCGCAATAC
>CAKVKI010000038.1 GCA_934754975.1 uncultured Alistipes sp.
GGGCAGGGACAACCCTCGGATGGTGTTATCCGTGTCTTTGCGGGCGTCGAGGCTCCCACCAAAGCCGTTGTTTCGCAGGTTACGGGCGTCGATGGCGTTGCGTTTCGCCTGATCCATGCGGCTGCGAAACCCATTGACTTCTCAACGGCGTCGGACATAACGGGCAATATCGCAGCAGGCAGCGAGAGCGCAGGCGGTGCGGTGACTTTCTCCGCGGCCCCGAATTACGAACAGGAAAACGACCACAACGCCTGGTTCATCGGATACTATCCGGTCGGAACGGTGAACGGCAATGTAGTGACCTGGACGGTGGACGGAACGACCGATATCCTGCTTACCGAGGCGGTGTGGGATGCCGGGAAATATTCCGCACCCAAGACCACGGGCATGACCTTCAAGCACCAGCTCTCGCAGGTCGAGGTGGTCTGCCATGCCGTGAGCGGCTCGGCGATTTCCGCCGTACGCGCCGCATGGGGCAAAATCAAGAGCATCTCTTTCGTGGATGCCCCTGAGACCCTGACTTTCGACTATTCCGATATGAATGCTGCGCCGCTGGCGGCCAACGGTGCGACCAAGGCCCTGAAAGCCCTCTTTGCGGATTATGAAGGCGCGGCGATCACCGCGTTCGAGATTCCCGAGAGCGGCGACGGCGACATCCGCGCCCGCGCGATGCTGGCCCCGACAGCCAAGCTCGACAACTCGACCTCGTTCAAACTGCAGGTGGTGACCGAAGGTCCGACGGACGAAGCCGGCGACGACATCACGGCTATTGTGAATGTGAAGATCGGCGCCTCCGGGGCCGAGGATATGGTCAAGGGCAAGACCCACAAGGTGACGCTCACGTTCCAGATCGACGGACAGAAGATCGTGGCCGACCAGACGACTATCGACAAGTGGGAAGCCGGTTCGGAAGGTTCGGGCGACGTGAGCAAACCCACCCCCGAACCTTAATTCAGAAACCTTGAAATAACAGATACGATGAAACAGATTCTGATTTCCCTGCTGGCCGTTGCAGCCCTGGCGTCGTGTTCCAAGAGTGAGGAGACGGCTCCGGTCAACGACGGCGTGATCCGCATCTTCACGGGTGTGGAGAACGACGGCACCAAAGCGATTGTAAATGCCGCAAGCGGCATGACCGAAGCGGCGTTCGTGAGGAAAGACGCGGCGGCATCCCCTTCGGGCGACTTCTCCGGCGGCACGGTCTATAAAGGCGCCGTAGCCGCCTCGACCGGAAAGGTTACTTTTTCGGGAAGCGCTCCGAGCTACGACCAGGTCGATGACCACAACGCCTGGTTCGTGGCCTACTGCCCGGCCAACGAGCTGAGCAGCGACGTCGTGACGTGGCCCATCGACGGACACACCGACATTATGGTCACCGACGTGATCTGGGATGCGGGCAAATACTCCGCCCCCCTTACCGGAGCTTCGGGTGCGAAACTGAACTTCAACCACCAGCTTTCGCAGGTCGAGGTGGTCTGCAAGGCCGAGTCGGGCGCAGCCTTGTCGGTTGTGAAAGCCGCCTGGGGGCAGATCACGAAAATCGAATTCCTCGCCGCCCCCACGACGATGACCTATACCCTGACATCCGCCCCCACGGTCGCAACCAGCGGATCGGCGGCGTTCGAGATGCTCAAAAACTACGATGACTCCGACAACGCATTCGCGGCTATCGACATTCCTGCGAATACCAACGCCGCGGTCAACGCCGTAGCGATGCTGGCTCCGGTCGCTCCGACGGCTGACGAGTCGTTCAAACTCAAGGTCTACACCGCAGGTCCCGCGGGCGGAAGCGCCATCGAAGTGGAGGTCCCGGTTATCCTGAGCGGTGCGGCTTCCGGCAGCAAGCCCGCAATGGTCAAGGGGCAGACCCACAAGGTGACGCTCACCTTCAATGCCGACGCTTCGAATATTGCCGTTTCGACCTCCACGATCGACGACTGGCAGGATGGAGCAACCGGTGATTCGGGGCTGGTGAAACCCTGATCGAAAATGAATGATTGAAACAAAAACCATTATGAAAAAAATTTTACTGTCCGCTCTGCTTGCCGGGGCCTTGACGGGCTGCTCGAAGGAGACTCCGGAACAGCCTGCGGGAAACTCCCGCGAAATCCGCATCTCCACCGCCATCGACGGTGTGGACGCCTCGAAATCCGTGGTCCTCGGCTCGCAGACGCAGGCCGAAGTGCAGGTGCTGCGCAAGGACAACACGACCTCTGCGCCCCCGACCGATTTTTCGGGTACTCCCGTGTCCGTTACCCGCGAAACGACGGGCAACCTGACTTTTGCCACCGCTCCGACTTACGACCTGAATAACAACTACGCCTTCTTCGCGGCCTACTGGCCCAAGGGCACGCCCGGTTCGGACAAGGTGACGTGGACGATCGACGGAGCCACCGACATCATCGCCACCGGGGCCTGGAATGCCGGCAATTACGCCGCTCCCGTCGCAACGGGCATGACTTTCAGCCACCAGCTGGCGCAACTGGAGGTGGTCTGCACGGCCGATCCCACGAGTACCACCTCCCTCGATGTGGTGAAGGCCGCCTGGGGCAAGATCACCAATATCGAACTGGTGAATACCTCCAATACGGTCGATATGGCCTATGACGGGCTGAGTATGACTTTCGGTGCGGCAACGCAGACGCTGGCCCTGAAACAGCCGGATTACGACACCGCGTTTGCCTCTTTCGACCTTGCCAAGAACAACACGGCGGTCAATGCCGCGGGCATGTTCGCTCCGGGCAGCGATACGGCGACGATCAAGCTGAAGGTCACCAGCGAAAAAGTCACCGGCGGCAAGGAGATCGAGGTGCAGCTCAAGCAGGATAATACGACCGATAAAGGCTTCGACAAGGGCCTCAAGCACACCGTGACGCTCACGTTCGGCGCCAGCACGAAGGATATTGCCGTCACCGCCACGACGATCACCGCCTGGGGTACGGGTTACACGGGCAGCGGCTCGCTTGAAAACTAATCCCGCGCGGCGCTTGTGCGCCGCCTGAGGACAACCTTCCCGGACGGCCCTGACCGGCTTTCCGGGAGCATAGGCCGGGAAACGACACGCTCCACGGCGACAAAACAAAACAATGGATACGATGAAACGAATAACTGACAAGGCTTTGATCCGGGCGGTGTCCGCATTTCTGCAGCCGGCGGCGCTGACCGCAGTGTTCCTGCTGTCCGGCTCGTGTACGAAAAATCCGGACGAAGGGGTGCTGCCCGGAAAAGGTCGTGAAATTGCGATTTCGACGCGTCTGGATGCGGCTCCCGTGGTGCAGTCCGACGCCCCGGGGAACGGGACCAAAGCTCCGGTTGCGGACGGGGCTGCCGATGCCGGAGCCGTTCTGAGCGACATGCACTTCCTGCGTAAGAACGGTGCGACCATGCAGACCGACTTTTCGGGGGTGACGGCCCTGACGGCATCGCGCGATGCCGCAGGCAAGATTACATTCGGCACCGTTCCGACCTACGACAAAGGCAATTCGAACGCCTGGTTCACAGCCTACTGGCCCACGACTTCGGCCGGAGGGGCTGCGGTCACGGCTGGCACGAAGGTCGTCTGGACGATCGCGGGCGATCAGGACATCCTGCTGAGTACGCTCGACGCCGCGAAATCCTACGACGCCGGGAAATACACCGCTCCCGTATCCACGGGCATGACGCTTCAGCACGTCCTCGCCCAGCTGCAGGTGGTCTGCACGGCCGACAGCTCGATGGACCAGGCTATCGTGCGCGCGGCGTGGGGCAAGATCACCAAAATCGAAATCCTCACCTCGCCGGCTTCCGTCACCTATACCTATTCGACCAACGCGCTCACCTACGGCGCGGCCGGGGCGGTGTCGCTTTGGAAACCCGATTACACGGGCAAGTTCGAGGGCCAGAGTCTCGATCTGGTGAAAGGTTCCACGACCGTCGTCGCCGCGGGCATGTACCCGCCGAGCGCGGGCGCGGTCAAACTCAAAATTTACAGCGAGCGGGTCACCTCCGGCAAGGAGGTTTCCGTGCAGCTCCGGAGCGGAGGGACGAATATGAATTTCGAACGCGGGCTGACCCACAAGATCACCCTTTCGTTCGGTGCGCTGCCCCAGCAGATCACTGCCACGTCTTCGATTACTCCGTGGGCGGCCGCCTCGGATGCCGAGGCGGATAAACCCGAAGGGATCGACCCCGACCTGCCGTTCTGACGCCGGGAGGACATCACGAAAAAAACGATAGAATAGTTATGAGAATCATTGACAAATACCTGTTCGTAAGCCTTTCGGCGGCGTTATCGCTGCTGTCGGCATCCTGTTCGAAGGACCCTGCCGCCGAGCCTGCTCCCGGAGAGCGGGTTCAGATTGTCCCCGCCGTGTGGGTCGCTCCCGGCGTCGAGGCCGAAACGAAATCCCCGGCGGACGGCAGCACGAGCCTGACGCTGCAATTCCTGCGGGCCGACGAAACGGCTGCGGGCGCCTACGGAGCCTATGCCGCGACGGCGCTTCCCGCCGCCCGGACTGCGGGGAGCGGCGCTCAGGCCCTCGCCTTCTCGCCGGTGCAGTATTACACGACCACGGGTCTGAAAACCAAACTTGTCGGCTGGCATCCGGCCGGAACGCTCGGCGGCGGTGTCGTGACGTGGAATTTCAACGGCACGCAGGACATCATGACCGCTCCGAAGCAGGAGGGAAGCGCGTTGAGCGCGATGCCGGCCTTCACGTTCAGCCACCGGCTTTCGCAGCTGCAGTTCTTTCCCTATTACGACAAGGCGGACGCCGCGTCGGTCTGGGGTAAGGTGACTGCCGTCAAGGTGACGGGACAGCGCGCCGCTTGTACGTTCACCCCGGCTTCGGCCGAGAGTACGGGCGCCGTGGCTTTCAGCGGCAGTACGACGACATTTACCGCTGCCGGGGCTTCGGCGACGGCTCCGGGCGTGGGTAAAGGGGCGGCGACGCGCTTCGGCGAGCCGATGATGATAGAACCGCAGACGGCATCCACCTATGTGCTGACCGTTACGGTGACGACCGAAAAGGGCGGCGATCTGGTGATGAAAGTTCCCGCACGGAGTTACCCGGAGGGAGTCTCGACCAAAGTGTGGCTCAAGCTCTCGGCGTTCGGATTCATGGCCGAGGCCACGATTGCCGACTGGGCCGCGCCCGAGAATTGGGACATCGCCTCGACGGCTGAATGTGTGCCCGTTTATTACGGCAATTCGGCTCAAAACGGCGGCGTCACGACGGGTTTGAACGGCTTCACGGTCGAGACTTACGACAATTATACGCTCTCTTCCAACGGCGGCTATCAAGCGACGGAAGCATCGGCATTGACGAATGAAAAACCTTTCTATGGATTCGACGTGGTGCTGCCGCGCCGAGACAGCATCGTGACCAAATGGGAGGATGCGTGGCAGATATGCAAAGACAAACTCACCGACGGCGGCGGCTGGCGTCTTCCGCGCTGCTCGGAGCTGAAACTCATCTACAACAACCTATCCTCACTGCAGACTGAGTACGGGTTTTATCCCCCTGTGGGGGCTTACTGGTCGGGGACTGAAGCGTCTGCCGATAAGGTATATTCCATGAATTTCGACAACGGGACGGCGAGTCAAGTCGCCAAGGACGGTGGGTCACGTGGTATCCAAGTCCGCTGCGTCCGCGAAGGCCGGCGAGTCGGCAAAGTGTCGAACGACGGCGTGGTCTTCTGGGTCGACCCTGTCGCCCCGGCGCACTACAAAGTCGTGGCGATGGTCGACCAGTCGTCCGGGACCAAATGGGCCGCACAAAAAACCTATGTATTAGGCGCTGCGGGCCAGAGCCAGGATGACGGAAAGGCCAACTACGCCGCCGTGAAAGCCTACTCCCTGGCCAACGCTGGTGGGAAGACTACGGGCGTACTCCAGACCGACTTTCCGGCTTTCGGCGCCTGCGAAAACTACCAAAGTCCCGACGGCGTGCGCGATTGGTTTCTTCCTGCCTCATCCGAACTTAAGTCGGTTGCTGACCTCTTAAGTGTACTTAATCCCGTCTTTACGGCGAACGGCGGTTCCCCCCCCCAAGCGGCGGACTACTGGGCTTCCGTCGAGTCATCCCAAAATACAGCATGTGCCAACAATATTTATATGGATGGCGGTGGCCTATATTGGCACAACGGTAAAGACAAAGCTAAGCGTGTCCGCTGTATCCGGGAGTTCAACCGACCGGAATGATAACGACAACAAACGAATATAGATAGATATGATACCAATGAAAAAATACCTGTTCGGGGTCGTGTTGCTGGCCGGGTTGTCCGCCTGCTCGGAAGAGCCGGTCGGGGAGCATTCCGTGCCGGTGCCGATTGAGATTACGGCGGCGCTGCCCGGCGACGGAACGGGGAGTGCGTCCCCGGCGTCGAAAGCCGTGGCCGATCCGGCCCAATCCCTGACGCTCTACTTCGCCCGCGCCGACCAGGACGCTTCGGGCACGTACGGCGGTTACGCTGCGTCGGCGATTCCCGCGACCCGCGCTGCGGGAACGGGGGCGCAGGCGCTGACCTTCACCACACCGCAGTATTACCTCGCCAACCGCAAGGCGTCGAAACTGACCGGATGGTATCCGCAGGCCGGGCAGTACAAAGACGGCGTGGTGTCGTGGACGAAGCTCGACGGGTCGCAGGACGTGATGACGGCTCCGGCGCAGTCGGGAAGCCTCACTTCTGCCAAGATGTCCTTCACGTTCAGCCACCGGCTCACGCAGCTCCAGTTCTACCCCTACGCCGAGAATGACGAAGCGCGGGCCGCCTGGGGAGACATCACCCTGATTTCGGTCTCGGCCCAACCCACCGGATGCTCCTACGACCTCGCCACGAACGGCGACGACGGTGCGGTGGTGTTCAATAACACGCTGGAACACTACCTCGTGAAAGGATTTACGTCGTTTCAGCTGCCTGTCGGCATCGACAATGCGAAGCGGGTCGGCGACCCGATGATGATAGCCCCGCATTCGGAGCTTTACAGCGTCCGCATAACGGTCAAGTCATCGACCAAAGGCTACGCTTACATGCTGGCCCCGTCCCGGACCTACGCCGCGGGGAGCGTGATACGGATGAAACTCAAATTCACGCGCCTCACCTATTACGTCGAGCCCGAAATCAGCATCGAGGATTGGGTTTCGTCCGATTCGTCCACCGAGGTCAAGACCGACCCCGTTCCCGAGCCCGGCGTGGACATCGGCGACTGGACGTCCGGCGGCGAAAAGGAACTCAATTAGCCCGTCCGGTGTAAAACGCTATTAAAACCAAAACAACGATATGAAAGCAATCAGAATGATCGAATGTCTCGCGCTCTCCCTGGCGACTCTGGCCCTGACGGGGGGATGCAGCGAGAATCTGTCCGGGGAGGACGGGATGCCGCGTGTAAAGGTTGGCTTTGCGGCTCCCGACATCGAACCCGCCGAAGGCGTTTCGGCCGCCGCCGCTCCCGGTTCCAAAGCCGCGCTGGCCGATAAAACGACGGTCCGCGTAATCGTTTTCTCGCCCAATTCCGGCACTCCGTCGTCAACGAGCTATATCACCGAGCAGACCTACTACATGAGCGGCGGCAAGCTCGTTCCGTGTACGGTCAATGCCGACGGGTCGTTCAAAGCCGTCAATACCGACGGCGAACTGTCGCTGCCCGTCTCGCGCTACGACTTTTTCGCCGTCACCCCGGCGCTTCCGCTCAGTGCCGACCACATAACGGTGGCGAACGTCCCCAACAGCGTGGATTTCGCCATGTCCGTCTCGGCGAACGTCGCGGTGGACCGCGACCGGACCGTGACGCTCACCCAACTCGCGCGTAAATGCGCCAATATGAACATCGTGGTGCAGAATGCCGCGGACAACACCTCGCTGACAGCCGTGAGCGTCACCTCGGGCGGCGCGGGCGTCACCCTCGGGAACCTCGCCCCGGCGCAGAGCATCGTCATCGGCAACAAAGATTTCATTCCGGCGTCGGGCACGACGTCGGCCACCGTGGCTGCGTCGTCGTTCACGAAGGTCAATGCGACCAAGATGACCGGTTCGCTGGCGCTTCTGCCCCGGCTGGGCGCGTCGCGCATGTCGTTTTCGTTCGACCTGACCTACACCGTTTCGGGCACTGCTACCCGCAGCACGTTCACTGGCTCCGTCGGCAACCTCGCGCTGGAGAAAGGCAAGTCCTACACGCTGACGCTCACGATGAAACAGGCGGGTGTGTCGCTGACCTTCGTCGACTGGAGAGGCGTGGAGCAGTCGGTGGAGATGGGCATGGGCACGGGCATCTATCCCTATATCGGTGCGGGGGCTTTCATCATCAGCAAAGACGAGAAAGGCAGCATCTCGGACCCGATGCATCCGAAGTGGAGCGCCGCAAACCCGATGCCCTTGCATAACGAGAAGTCGGAATTCAATCGCATGGGCGAGATAATCGAATTGTGCCCCCTGCAATGCGAAGGGGCGATTAATGGGACTGAGAGCCCTCAGAATTGGGATGACGCAAATGCAATCTGCAAAAACATCACCATCGGCGGTGGAAACTGGCGGCTGCCGACGTTAGAGGAGGCGCGTTTCATGTTCCGGTATCACACACCCGGTTATTTTTATGGGCTCGAGGGCTTGAAGGGTGGGCTTGATGACTGGAGCGGCGGCTACTGGACCGGCACCGTGTGTTCCGACCACCCGGATAATAATGGCCCGGACGTGGATGGCAGTTTCGATGATAATGTATCCTACGCCAACTGTGCATGGATAGTTGGAATGGTTGCTCCTGCAGATTCCAACTATCCCATCCTTGGCTGGGATATCGAAGTAGGCGTTGTAAAAAGAACATCAACCTCTAATCGAATGAAATTCCGCTGTGTCAGGGATGTAAATTAAGCGATATCAGAAACGATAAAAACAAAAAACAGACGATATGAAAACCAATCATACAATCACAGACAAGGGCGCTCCCCAGGCACAGCCGGGCTGTAAGGCGGTTTTGCGGCGGCTCTGCGGCGCGGGGCTGCTGCTCCTGCTGGCCGGATGCGCCGACGATCCTGCGGAAAACATACTGCCCCGGACCGCGGACGGCGAAACGGTGACGGCGCAGTTCTCCCTCGCGCCCGACGTTTTCTCGGATGTGGAGGTCAAGGCCGCCGGTGCGGTCGACGAAAACATCGTCTCGGACGTTTGGATCATCCAGCACAAATCCGACGGCAGCGGCCAGTTGCAGAACCCGGTGTACGTCGTTAACCCCAAGCTTTCCGCCGACGGCAGTTACCGTATCGAGGTGAAGCTGACTTCCCAGGCGAGCAAGGTCTACCTGCTTGCCAACACCCATGACAGTGGATTTTGCACCGCGACGAACACCAAAGACAAGGCCGCAGTGGAATCGCTCAGCATACCGTTTACGGCGGCGCAAACCGACATCACTTCGGGGAAAGGTGTCCTGATGGCGGGAACCTGGGAGGGAACCCCCAGCAGCACGGTCGGGATTGTCGGCGCAGTCCCTCTTACGCGGGCTGTCAGCAAGGTAACCTTTTCCCTTTCGGGTGATCTGCCTGAAAAGAGTAGTATGCGGGACCTGGCGGTTAGCCTTCAGTCAATAGAAAAAAATGTGTATCCGTTTAAGACGATGGATCCTAAAGGTTCTCCGAAGGCGTCTCTTACCATTCCAGTCTCCGGAGATCTGACTGACATCCCCCAGGAATTCACTTTCTATCTCCCCGAGAGTTTGGCCGGAGTCAGCTCCGGACGCTATCCGGCCGATAAAAATGGAACTTTTCACTCCGGTATGTATATCCAAATAGAGGGAAAATACTACGGCGAGCATACAAGTTTCTTCTATGACCAGGCGTTGTTTTCGATATATCTCGGCGAAAACAATATCAACGACTACAATGTCAAGCGTAACACCCACTACCAGGTTACGACCGTCATCAAAGGAATAGACAGGGCCGATACCCGGATCATGATACTCCAACGAAAGTCCGGTTTAGTAATGTCTGATTATACCGATGGCTATCCCTGGGTCTATTATGCTGTTAATAATGATTCTTCGCTTGCCCGCGGCACTTACGCTCAGATGCAGAGTTATTGCGCATCGCTTCCGGGGGGGGGATGGCGCCTGCCGACCTTTGATGAACTGCGGCTGGCTGCCATTTGTATGATAAACCCAACCGGTAGGTATTGGTCTTCGACACCAAACCCTACTGATCCAAATTTGTTATATTGTCTTGATATTGGTGATCAGGACACGGGTTATGGCCGCGCTAATGTGGCCGCAACTAATGCAAACGGTTTGGCCTTATGTGTCCGTGATGTTGATCGTTAATAAACTGCAAACTATGAAAAAACAACTGTTAAAGTGGGTGCTGTTGCTCGGCGGCCTCGTAAGCGGCGGTTGGGCGGCCGCCCAATCCGGTGTGAAGTACCCTTATGTGACGACCGACTCCAAAGGCGTCGCCAATACGATTGTCTGCCGCGACTACAAGGGCGGAATCAAGGTTAATTTTCTGCTCACTGTGGAGGACAGACTGCGATATATGGGCGGCATAGACCGACCGGCCTACAGGATTACGGAGGGTCATGCTTTCAAAGCAGCCCCGAAATTCAGAGTGGCGGCGACTTATTCCTCTGATAAGCCAAGTCCGAGTGACTTGAACTCGTGCTATCTCTACAAGGAGGACCCATCGGATGTGGAAGGCACATGGCGGTTTCCGACCTATCTGGAGGCCCAGTTTATAGGTTTGTTGTATAAGAAGTTAGGCGTCTTCGAGCCGGAATTTGGGACTGGCAGTATAATATATGTATTAATGGTTATGAATAGCAGTGGTAGATACTACGCTTTCTCAGCGTCAGGATTCGGAGAGGTAGGATACGTACAGTCGTTAGTCGGCAGTGACAAAGCCAAACTGTATTTCCGTTGTGTGCGGGATGTGGATTAATCCGTTTTAGAACACTACCGATGAAAAACCGGCTTTTCTTTTCCTTTGCCGCGGCGTCTTTGCTGTCGATGGCGGCGTGCGGAGGCGGTTCCGGGGCTTCCGGGGCTTCGGCAGGCGCTGCCCGGGCCGACGACGTGTCGGACGCCGGCGTTCCTGCCGCGCCGCGAGGTCCGGCGCATCGGCTGACCTTCCCGCATCCCCCGGCGGCGCTCTCGACGGACTCCGCACGGCTGAATTACGTGCTGGATCATTTCTGGGATTCGTTCGACCGCTGCGACACCACCTGGATAGCCGACACGGCGGCTTTGGAGCAGGCGTTCGCCGACTGGACGGGCGTGCTGCGCTACGTCTCCGAGCCGAAGGCCGTGCAGAGCATCGGCGAATTTTTCCGCTCCACGGAGGCATCTCCCCCGGTGCGCGACCGGCTGCTGGAGGTCGCCGAACACTACCTCTACGACCCCAATTCGCCGATGCGCAACGAGACGCAGTACATCGCCGTGCTGCAGTACGCGGTCGCGTCGCCCGCAATCGCCGACGCCGACAAGATAAGGCCCCGGGCGCAGTTGAAAATGGCGTGTAAGAACCGTCCCGGCATGGTGGCCGCGGATTTCGCCTACACGACGCCGGACGGCCGCACGAAGCGGCTTCACGACCTGCGCGGCGAACGCACGCTGCTGTTGTTCTACAACCCCGGCTGTCCGGAATGCGCCCGTGCGGAGGAGTTCATCGCCACTTCGCCGGTATTGGGCCCGCTGATCGCCGAGGGCGCGCTGAAGGTGCTGGCGGTCTATGCCGACGGCGATTTGAAGGCCTGGCGGGAACACCTGCCTCAGATGCCTGCGGGCTGGACGGTGGCCTGCGACAAAGAGAACCGCATCATTGAAGCCTCGCTGTACGACCTGCGGGCGATTCCGTGTATATTTCTGCTGGATGCGGAGAAGCGCGTGATTTTGAAGGACGCTTCCGCGCCGCGCGTCGAGGCGTGGCTGGCCGCGGCGCAAAAACAGGATCAGGGACGATGAGACGAATGACGATACTGCTGGCGTTGCTGCTCGGCACGGCGTTCGGATGCCGTGCGCAGGACGCGGCCTACACCCTCGACCGCACGCGCCACGACTTCGGCGAACTGGCCGCGGGCAAAACCAGCGTTACGACCTTCACGGTGACTTCGACCGGGACCGCGCCGTTGGTGCTGATCAACGCGCTGACGGGATGCAAGTGTACGAAGGCTGCGTTTCCGAAGAAACCCCTGCGCAAGGGCGAGACGGCCGTCGTGACGGTGACGTTCGACGCCGTGGAGCCGGGATTCTTCGACAAGCAGATTCGCGTGCAGACCAACGCGGCCCGTAAACTCATACTCCGCATCACGGGAACGGTCAAAAAATAGGATGAAGAAGCGACTGACATACCGGCTGTTATCACTTGCGGCCTTGTTTTTCGCCGCCTGCGGGACGGACGATCCGGCGCCTCCCCGCACGGTGGAGCGGACGCTGCTGGTCTACATTGCGGGCGACAACAACCTCGCGGCGAACGGCTATGACGATCTCGCGTCTATTACGGCGGCGATGGAGGGCTTTTCGGGCGATGCGCGGACGTTGGTCTACCTCGACATCCCGGGCGAGAATCCGCGTCTGCTGGACGTGACGCCCTCGGGACAGCGGGAGCTTTACCGCTGGCCTTCGCCTCAGAATTCGGCATCGGGAGCGACGCTCGCGGAAGTGATTGCGCTCACCCGGCAGTTTGCCCCGGCACGCCGTTACGGGCTGGTGCTGTGGTCGCACGGCGTGGGATGGCTCCCGGCGTCGGCGCAGAACTATCTCACACGCTCGGCCTTCCGCGAAGCCTCCCCGTGGCCCGCGACCAAATGGTTCGGGCAGGACGTGACGGCCTCGCCCACGGGATACATCGACACCGGGGAACTCGCCGCGGCGATCCCCGACGGGATGTTCGACTACATTCTTTTCGACGCCTGCCACATGGCATCCGTGGAGGTACTCTACGCCCTGCGACGCAAGACCGAATGGATCGTTTCGTCGCCGACGGAGGTGGTCGCCGACGGATTCCCCTACGATGTGGCTCTGCCGTACCTTACCGCAGCGGCGCCGGATCTGAAGGCCGTGTGCGGGAGTTTCTATGACTACTACGCCGAACATCCCAAGCCCCGGTATCGTTCGGTTTCGGTGTCGCTGGTCCGCACCTCGGAACTGGATGCGCTGGCGGAGGCCACGGCCGAACTTTACGGAGCGGCTTTGGCGCACGATCCGGCGGCGTTCTCGGCCATGGACATTTCGCGCGTACAGCATCTGGACCGTTACCGCCGTCACTTCATCTTCGACCTGGACGCCATTGCCGGCGAACTGGAGCGCGTGGGGGACGTATCGGCGGCGGAGATCGCCCGCTGGCGCGCGCAGCTGGCCCGGACGGTGGTATGGGAGGCCCACACGGCGGCTTTCTTCGACCTGCCGCTGGAGGTATGCTGCGGATTGTCGGGGTATGTCCCGGTGGCGGCGTACCCTGACCTGAACCCGGATTATGCCGCACTGGAATGGACGGCACGAATAAATAAATACGACATGCAATGAATGAAGAGTTGATTCCGTGGGATTTTTTCGGTCTGCTGGCGCTGGTTATTGCGGCGCTGGTGGTGGTGATATGCTGTTTCGCCGGCCTCAAGGCCCGTCGACGCGCACGCCTGACCAACCCGCGCCGGGATTATGTCTACGGTTCGAACCGGCAGGGCCGCAGCGGCCGGCCGCAGGAATAAAGTATTGGAAGACAAAATGAACTATTCGGCACCATTCTCGGACAGCGACATGCTGGACGGCGGCGACTTTTGTTGCTGCTACTGCCGCCGGGGCGGGGCGGTCGAGCTGCCCTGCCGGAGCCGTTACCCTCTGCTGTTCGTTCTGCAGGGGACATCGGTGATGCGGTTCAAGTATGGCAAATGCACGGTCGGGGCCGGGAATCTGCTCGTGATCGACGTGCAGGCTCTGGCGGAATTCAGCGCGGAGCCCGGAACGGTCATGCTGATCTACCGGCCTCCGGAGCGTTTGGTCGGCCTTTTGGCCCAATGCAGCCTGATGTACGACACTTTTTTCTCCGGATTGGTGCCGATCCTGCCTCCCCTGCAGGCGTGGATCGAACGGCTGCTCGCGGAGCTGCTCCGGAATAAGGCTTCGACGGACGAAGATGCGTATGGGCGGCGCCGGGAGTTGGCGCACATCCTGATGCGGCACTATCCCCGGCGGATGCTGGGCGAACTCTCCGCAGCGTTTTTGGCCTGCAT
>CAKVKI010000039.1 GCA_934754975.1 uncultured Alistipes sp.
CGTCCAAGACATTCGACTTCGCGGCCGATCCGGGCGTCGAATCCTTCCGGTTCGCCCCGGCGATCCTGCCGGAAAACGCCACGAACAAAAAGCTCAAGTGGACCTCCGACGATCCGCTCGTCGCCGAAATCGACGACAGCGGCCTGCTGGTCCCCGTATCGCACGGCAAAACGACCATCCGCGTCTCGACCACCGACGGCGGCAAGAAAACCGCCCAGTGCGAAGTGACCGTGATCGGCGTAAAGGACCGCAACTACGACTCGGCCGACGACTATTACAAGATCATCTATTTCCCCGTAAACATCACCGTCAAGGACGAGAACGGCCAAGACGCTGAACAGACATGGCTCGACCGCAACCTCGGCGCAAAGGGCATCGCCGCCGCATCCAACGACTATACGGCCTTCGGATCGCTCTTCCAGTGGTCGCGCAAAGCCGACGGACACGAAAAGACCAAATGGACATCGGCCACGGCAGGTTCGTTCGTCAATGCCCCCGCACCGCTGAACACCCCCACCGCCGACCGCCGGGAGTCGGGTCGGGAAGGTTTTATGCCGACCAACAAGGAACCCCACGACTGGGCGCGCGACGACACGTCGAACCGGGACGGACTCTGGGGCGGCCGCTTCGAGGACAAGACGTATGCGGCGCCGCTCGATGCCGCCACGCAGGACAACAATCCCTGCCCTCCGGGCTACCGCGTACCGACGGTGAACGAATTCATCGAGATGGCCAAAGCCGTCACCGGACTCGAAACGATGGTCTACGGCGACACCTCCTACAAGGTGACCGACCTGGCCGGCGTATTCGCCCGAAGCACGCTCAAGATGCCATGGGCAGGACAGGCTGTCGTCGGAGGAGCCGTATCGGGAGGCCGCGGCGTCTACTGGACGAACATGCCCATCATCGCCGGCGCAGGCAACATCTTCACCAATGCGGCGCGTTTCATCATGCTCAACGGCACCAGCGTATACCTGAACAACTACCAGCGCACCAACGCCTACTCGGTGCGGTGCATCCGCCACACTCCGCTCGACAAGGAGTCAGCCGAAATGAGATAATTCCGTGTCCGGCATCTCGGAGCCGTCCCGGACACGGGCGGCTCCGGGGGCATCGGACCCACGACATACCATCCAGTAAAAACTAACCTGAATATAACCATGAAGAAAAGTGTACTACTTTTACTATTATCGGCCCTGTTTACGTGCGGAAGCGTCTATGCCCAGCTCCGGGTAACGGGTACCGTGCTGGACGCCGCGACCGGCGAACCGATGGCCGGCGCAAGCGTGATCGAGCAGGGAACCACCAGCGGAACCACGACCGACACCCAAGGCCGCTTCGCCATAAGCGTCAAAAACCACCAGTCCGTCCTGACTTTCTCGTTTATCGGCATGGTGCCGCAGAACATCATGGTCGGCAGCAGCACCGACCTCCGGGTCGAACTGCAGCAGGATGTGACCCAGATCGAAAATGTCGTCGTGCAGATCGGCTACGGCGACGCCCAGAAGAAAAACGTCGCCGGCTCGCTGGGCGTGCTGAGTACGGCCGAGATCACCAAATCCAAGGGCACGAGTTTTATGGATGCGCTCCAGGGCCGCATGGCAGGCGTGCAGGTCAGCTCCAGTTCGGGCGAACCCGGCGCGGGAATCGACATTACGATCCGCGGCGGCAACTCGATCAACGCAGGAACGCAGCCGCTGTATATCATCGACGACGTGCAGATCGACGTCAACGCCGATGAAGTAGCCACGAGCAGCTATACTTCGGCCAACGTGCGCTACAACCCGCTGGCGGGCATCAACCCTTCGGACATCGAGTCGATCACCGTCCTCAAGGATGCGTCGGCGACGGCCATTTACGGATCGCGCGGAGCCAACGGCGTCGTAATCATCACCACCAAGAGCGGGCGCGGCGAAAAAGCCTCCGTCGATTTCGACATGAGCGTCGGCATGGCCCGGATGTCGAATACGATCGACGTGCTTCAAGGGCAGGAGTTCGCGGACTACCGTTTCGCCAAGTTCCCGACCAGCGATGTGTGGGGTATCGACACCAACGGCGACGGCCTGCCCGACCAAGTGAGGGACTTCTCCGACTACCGCAGCCGCAACTGGCAGGAGGAGGTCATGCGCACGGGCATCATCCAGAGCTACAACATCGGCGTCGCTTCGGGCGGCAGCGCGAAGACCAAAGTAGCCGCTTCGGCAGGCTACCTCAACCAGGAAGGCATCGTCAAGAAGAACCAGATGGAACGTTTCACGGGACGTATCCGGTTCGACAGCGACCTCAGCAAGCAGTTCACCATCGGCGGCACGATCAACTTCTCCCACATCGTGACCAAGGGAGCGGTCACCAATGCGGGCGCCAACTCGTACAACGGACTGGTGCAGAGTTTCGTCCTTTACAAGCCGATCTTCCTGAGCGACGACGATGACGAAGCGTCCAACCCCGAGAACTACAACCTGACAAACCCCATCACCTTCATCAACGACTCCTACAAGGCTTCCACCCAGAACCGTACGATCGGAGACCTCTACCTCAAATACAAGATCCTCAAGAACCTGACGCTGCGTATCAGCGGCGGCGGTACGATCCTGAATTCGAAGACCGAAGAGTGGTATCCCTCGACGACCTCGTGGGGTTACTCCAAAAACGGCATGGCCGTCGTCGCGGAGAGCGGTGCCGAATCATGGCAGACCTCCAACACGCTGACCTACGCCATTTCGCGCGGCAGGCACTATTTCAACGCCGTACTCGGATTCGAGCTGCGGGGCTACACCGCCACGCGTCTCAGCACCCGCGCCGAAGGATTTGAAAACCAGAGCTTCAACGGAGCGTTCGACATCGGACAGGGTTCCGTGTTCCCCGAGAACGTACAGACCAACCGCGAACGCAACACCTCCGAATCGGAATTCCTGCGCCTGAATTACACCCTCGCCGAAAAGTATATCTTCACGGCTTCGATCCGACGCGACGGTTCGTCCAAGTTCGGCAAGAACAACAAGTACGGCTACTTCCCCTCGGCCGCCTTCGCATGGAGCATCGGCAAGGAGGAGTTCATGAAGCAGCAGAAGATTTTCAGCGACATGAAACTGCGGCTCAGCTACGGCGTGACGGGCAACGACCGGATTCCGGCCTATCAGTCGCTGAGCCGTACCGACAAGACCTACTATTCGGGAGACAACAACTCGGTGCAGCTGGGCCTGTCGCCCTCGGAGATATCGAACCCCGACCTCAAATGGGAGACGACCTATCAATTCAACGGCGGTCTGGATATCAGCATGTTCCGCAACCGCCTTAGCATCGAGGCCGACGTTTACTACAAAAAGACCAAGGACATGCTCCTGCATGCCGACGCTCCCAGCCAGATCGGCTCCTACCGCCAGTGGCAGAACATCGGGCAGGTGGACAACAAAGGCTTCGAACTTACGATCAACACGGTCAATATTCAGAAACGCAACTTCACATGGTCTACCAGCCTGAATTTCAACCTCAACCGCAACAAGGTCGTATCGCTGGGCGACGTCAGTTCGATCCCGGTCAAGGTCGCCGGCGGACACATCACCGAAGTAGGCCGCGTCATGGTGGGACATCCGATCGGTTCGGGCTGGGGGTACGTCTTCGACGGCATTTACCAGAAATCCGACTTCGACGAACAGGGCAACCTGAAAGAGGGCGTGCCGTCGTTCGCGGGAATCACCGTGAAGCCGGGCGACATGAAGTTCAAGGACATCGCGGGCAACGACAACGTCATCGACCCGAACAACGACAAAACGGTCATTGCGAACAGCGACCCGAAACACTTCGGCGGAATCACCAACAGCTTTACGTTCAAGAATTTCGACCTCAGCTTCATGTTCCAGTGGTCCTACGGCAACGACATCATCAACATCGGCCGCTACCGTTACGAAGGCTTCGTGGGCTACAACAACGTCTCGACGGACTACTGGCGCAACCGCTGGACGGAGGAGCGTCCGGGCAACAGGTATCCGTCGCTCAACGGCGAGGGCAAAACCGAAATGTCGAGCTACTACGTCGAAGACGGCTCGTACCTCCGCCTGAAAAACCTGACGGTGGGCTATACGCTGCCCACGCACATCACGCGCAAAATAGGACTCTCCCACCTGCGCGTTTACGTCACGGCCGAAAACCTCTTCACCTGCACGGGCTATTCGGGCTATGACCCGGAAGTATCGTTCTGGAACCGCCTGATTCCCGGACTGGACTACACCAACTACCCGCGCGCAAGGTCCGTATTTTTCGGAGTTTCAATCAAATACTAAAACAGGGATATGAAAACGTTCTATTCGAAAGCACTAAAATACACGGCTGCGCTCCTGCTCTGCACGGCGACGGCGGGCTGCACCAGTTTCCTCGACGAAAAGACCTATTCGTTCGTTTCGGGCGACGACCTCTACACCACCGCCGCGAATGCGGAGCTGGCCCTCACGGGCGTATACGACATACTCAATGCGGGGTCGATCCAGGGCACGGGCAACCAGCCCCTCTGGGGACGCGGCATGCACTACCTGATGATGCTCGGCGACGAAATCGCCCCCAACGGCATCAGCGACCCGCACCATCAGATCATCGCCAGCTGCGGTTACAACGAAGAGGCCGATTTCGTCTCGATGGCATGGTTCGGACTCTTCGTCGGCATCGACCGCGCCAACCACATCATCCAGAAAGTGCCGGCCATCGACATGGATGCCAAACGCCGCGACGAGATCGTCAACGAAGCGAAGCTGCTGCGCGGCCTTTACCGGCTCTATCAGGCGTGGCTCTGGGGCGAAGTGCCCCTGCCCAATACGCCCAACTCGTCGGCCGAGGCTCCGCGCGAACCGCTCGACAAGGTTTACGCCTGCATCGAGGAAGACCTCGACAAAGCCTACAAGGAGCTTCCCGACCGTAATTCGAACGTAAACGGCCGCGTCAACAAATGGACCGCGGGCGGCTATCTGCTCAAGATGTATACCTATCTGGCCTCCTGCAAGGAGAACCGCGTAGGGCAGGAACTCGGCTCGCCGGTCAACGGTTTCGACTGGGTCGATGCCGAAGCGTGCTGGCAGAAAGCCGCGGCCATCGCCGAAGATATTTACGCACACAGCGGCTACAAGCTCATCAAGCCCTACCACTACAACTTTCTGGCCGACACCAAAAGCAGTCAGAAAGAGGAGTGCATGATGGTTGTACAGACCGGAGCGGGCGGCTCGAACGAATATTTCCTCTTCGCCTACTGGGCCGGGCCGCAGGGCAACGTCGGCACGAACGGAGGCGGTTACGGCTGGATACGCCCGACCGGAGAGCTGTCGGACAAATACGTGACCGAGGACAGCCGCATGGGCTGGAACCTCTGCGGCAGTCTGGGCAACAACGTCACCGACTACACGACGATCAACGGAGCCAAATATTTCAGTCCCGTGGCGCTTTACGCATCGGGCGCCAACCTCTGCCACGGCAAATTCCGCCAGTCCGATCCCGCGGCCAGAACGACGCAGGGCATCCCGACCTGGGCAAGCAACATCGACTTCCCGATGCTCCGCTTCGCCGACATCGTACTGCTGTACGCCGAAGCGCTTTACAAGACGGGCGACGAATCCCTTGCGCGCGAACTGGTCGAGGAGGTGCGCGAACGCGCCTGCACCGATACGGACGGCAAACTGGACGAATCGGCGCTCAACGCCATGAATTCGGCCTACTACAAGACCGACTTCATGGAAGAGCTGCTCGACGAGCGTTCGCGCGAACTCTGCGTCGAGGGCTGGCGCCGCATCGACCTGATCCGCACGGGCAAAATGACGGAGGTGATCGGCGGGATGAAAACCGTCAACGACGCCGGCAACAAATACTACTACTTCGCCCCGCAGATGGAGCCGATCAAGAACAACTACAAACCGTACAAAATCTGGATGCCGGTGCCCAAGCGCGAACGCGAAGTGAACAAAAACCTGAGCCAGAATCCGGGGTACTCGCAGACGATCTGACGATCCCTGCGGGCGAACTCCGACAACGAACCCTGTTGAGATGAAAAAACTGACTGTTTTCTGTGCCGCCGCATGTCTCGCGGCATCCGCGGCGGCGCAGAATCATCCCGATCTATACGAGGTCCTCGACCGGCAGAAAGGCCGGAACCTCATCGAAATACCCAAAGGCACCTACACGCTCGACGTGCGCAACAACGGGCCGTACAAGTTCCACAACCTGACCGACGTCCACATCAACGGCAACGGATCGACGGTCATCTGCAACAATCAGGAGCAGGCGTTCAGCTTTTACAACTGCGTGCGGGTGGAGCTGCGCGACCTGACCATCGACTACGATCCGCTCTGCTTTACGCAGGGCGAGATTACGGCCGTGGCCGAAGACGGAAGCTGGTTCGACGTCCGGATCGACGAGGGGTATCCCGTAACCGGTCTGGCCGCCAACCGCGTGCAGTTCTACGATCCGCAGACACGCCTGCTCAAGCGCAACAGCATCACCACCTATACGAGCAATTACTCGGCACTCAAACAGCTCGGTCACAACCTCTTCCGGGCCGTCAAGAACGGAACGTGGAGCGCAGGCGAGCAGGTCGGGGATCTGGTGGTCATGGACGTCAAGACCGACAAGCCGAATGCCGGCGTCCATACCGTCATGCTCAACAAGTGTTACAACACCAAACTCGAAAACGTCACGGTATACGGGTCCAACACCTTCTCGTTTTTCGAGAAGGAGTGTTACGCCAACGAGTACAGAAACTGCGTCGTCGACCGCGGCCCCATGCCGCAGGGCACCAGGCCCCGCCTGCGTTCGGGCAACGCCGACGGCATCCACAGCAGTCAGGCACGGAAAGGCCCGACCGTCACGGGGTGCAAGATAGGCCACAACGGCGACGACTGCATCATCGTCTGCGGACGCTCGTTCCCGGTCGGATCGGCCGACGCCGCAAAGGGTACGATCGACTTGGTGACGCGCGAAACCCACCCCGTATTCCGGCGCGGCGACAGACTGGTCGTGGTCGGTTACGACGGGAAACGCAAAGGCGAACTCCGGCTGGTTTCGGTCAGCCGTTTCGACCCGACCCAAGAGCAGCGCAACGCCGTGACGACAGGCTATCCCTCGCTGCTGTCGAAACCCTCCTACAAGCTCGGATTCCGGCTCAAGGTGAAGCAGATGCCGTTCGAAATCGGCCCCGGCGACGTGGTTTTCAACGCCGACGCCGTCGGCAGCGGATTCCTCGTCAAAGACAACGAGGTGGGCCACGTACGCTCGCGCGGAATCCTGATCAAGGGGATCGACGGAGTGGTGGCGTCGAACAAGATAACCGGATGCGCCATGCAGGGAATCCTCATGTCGCCCGAAATCGAATGGATGGGAGGAGGCTTCTCCTCGAACGTGCAGATCGTCGGCAATACGATCGAGGAGTGCATGTTCGAACGCGGCAATCCGCGCATACCTCCCGGAGCGCTGTCGCTCTTCTACATCACCGGCGAAGCGAAGGTCGCGGAACCGGGCGCATTCATAAACATCACCGTCCAGAAGAACAAGGTGACCGGCTGCCCCTGCCCGGCAATCGCAGTCACGTCGGTGGACGGACTGAAAATGTCGGACAACGAGGTCGAAAACTCAAAAGAGGTGACGCGCAGCCACGGAGAGCGGTACGGCGCCGACACGAGTGCGCCGGTCTGGGAAAAGAACAACATAAAGAAATAGCCATGCGCATGAAACCACGCTTGGGAATGGTCCTACTCCTCGTGAGTCTGGTCTGCGGTACGGCATCCGCCCAAACCGGAGTAATCGACATCGCGGACTACAAAGGCCGGTACGACACGCAGGACATGACCCCGTTCGTCTACACCCTGTTCGAAAGCATCCCGGCGGACAAGCCGGTAAAACTGGTATTTCCCGAAGGCACCTACCATTTCCGGCCGGAATTCGCCGCCGGAAAATACCACTGCATCACCAACCACGACAACGGATACCGGCATTTCGCATTCCCGCTGACGGGACGGCGGAACATCGAGATCGACGGCGGCGGCTCGGAATTCATTTTCCACGGCCGGATCATCCCGTTTCTGATCGAGGATTCGCACGGCGTGACGCTGCGCAATTTCACCGTAGACTGGGAGATTCCCTTCACGCTGGAAGGAAAGGTGACGGATGCGGATGCGGAGACGCAGCGTATCGAGATCGAGATTCCGGACGAGTTCGGCCATACGGTCGAGAACGGCAAGCTCATCATGCGGGCGGAAGGCTGGGAAGAGCGTATTCCGGGCGAGAACATCGTTTTCGATCCCCGCACCATGGCCACCGCCTACCGCAGCGACGATTACTACATCCCCAAGCCGGACAATTTCGACATACGGGTTACGCCGACGGCTCCCGGCCGCTATGAACTCCACACCCGGTTCGTGCGCGCCCTGCCGCCCGTCGGAACGATCCTGACGTTCAAAGGCGTCTTTACCCAGAACCGGCATTCACCCGCGATCCACGCGATCGCCTCTTCCGGCGTACTTGTCGAAGACGTAACCATCCACCACTGCGGCGGCATGGGGCTGATCGCCGAAAAGACCGACAACGTAACCGTCCGCAGGCTGCAAGTGGTCCTGCGGAAAGGAAGCCCCCGGATGATAACGACCACGGCGGACGCCACGCACTTCTGCAACTGCCGGGGAACCGTACTGATCGAAGAGTGCATTTTCGAAAACATGCTCGACGATGCGACCAACGTACACGGCTCCTACGTCCGCGTGACCGGGATCACGGCGCCCGATCAGGTCATCGCCCGCATCAACCACCCCCAGCAGGCCGGGTATGAGTTTGCCGGAAAGGGCGACGAAATCGACGTCGTGGACGCGGAGACCCTGCTTGCGAAACACACCCTGCGGGTGAAAAAATCGGAACGCATCAACGCCCATTACATCCGGCTGACGTTCACCGCTCCCGTCGAATGCCGACTCACGGTCGGCGACGGGCTGGAAAACATGTCATGGTATCCCGAACTGGTATTCCGGAACAACGTCGTGCGCAACAACCGGGCGAGGAGCATCCTGGTAAGCACGCCCCGGAAGGTGGTCATCGAGGGCAACACGTTCTCGTCCATGATGTCCGCCATTCTGTTCGAGGGGGACATGGACCATTGGTACGAATCGGGAGCCGTGCGCGACGTGACGATCCGCAACAACAGCTTCCTCGACGGGACTTACGGCGGCGCCGATTTCCCGACGATCTTCATCAACCCGCACCAGAAAAAAAAGGTTCCGGGCCATCCCTACGAACGCAACATCACGATCGAAGGCAATCTTTTCCGGACCTTCAACGAGCAGCTGCTCCGGGCGAAATCCGTCGGAGGGCTGATTTTCAGAGACAACACCATCGAATTATCGGAGAAGTACAAACCCTACAACGACCTCCCGACGATCGACATCCGCAGCTCGCAGCAGGTCGTCATCGAAAACAACCGCTACAAGAAACCGGGAAAAATCAGCATCGTCAGGAAATAACGGTCAGCGAAACAGGCGTCCCCTTTGCGGGGACGCCTGTTGTTTTCGGTTCCGGCGGATCAGCGCGCAAGTGATTCGCCGCCCCTGCCGGGAGTGAAAAGCCTCAGAACGACATCGGCGCCTTGATCGCCGGCCACGGATCGTAGCCTTCGAGCGTGAAATCCCCGTAACGGAAGTCGAAGAGCGACTTCACGGCAGGATTGAGCCGCATTACGGGCAGCGGACGGGGTTCGCGCGCAAGCTGCTCGTCCACCTGCTCCATGTGATTCAGGTAGAGATGCGTATCGCCGAGCGTATGGACGAATTCGCCGGGCTGCAGGCCGCAGACCTGCGCCGTCATCAACGTCAGCAGGGCATAGGAGGCGATATTGAACGGCACGCCCAGAAACGTATCGGCACTGCGCTGGTAGAGCTGGCACGAGAGTTTTCCGTCGGCCACATAAAACTGGAACAGCACATGGCACGGCGGCAGGGCCATATCCTCCACCTCGGCGACGTTCCATGCGGAGACGATGATACGCCGCGATTCGGGATTGCTCCTGATAAGCTCGACCGCCTGCGCGATCTGATCGACGACGGTGCCGTCGGGCTTGGGCCAGCTGCGCCACTGATAGCCGTAAACGTGGTTCAGATCGCCGAACTTATACCCTTCGACCGGCGATTCGCCCCCCTCCTGCGCCGCCCGCAGAAACGTATCGCGATCGACAGGCAGCACGCCGTGGCGCACGCAAAGCTCGTTGTAATAGCGGAATGCGTCGTTATCCCAGATATGCACCCCGTTGTCCACGAGGTACTTTATATTGGTGTCGCCGGCCAGGAACCAGAGCAGTTCGTGGATCACGCCTTTCAGAAATACTTTTTTGGTCGTCAGCAGAGGAAAGCCATCCGCCAGATCGAAGCGCATCTGGTGTCCGAAGACGCCTTTGGTGCCGGTGCCGGTACGGTCGCCGCGCACGACGCCGTCGGTCTTGATCCTGCGCAGCAGATCGAGGTATTGTTTCATCGTTCTTCTTTAATAGACAATTTTTTCCGTAGGCGAAACAGGCAAACCAACGTCCCCGCGCGCTAACGGAACGGTTCGAGTTTTTTCAACGTCATTTCGCCCGACGCGTCCAAAACGGCATAAGAGGGATACTGTTCCCAGCAGCCGAGGTTTATCACATGCAGGCCGCCTTCGCGGTAGTCGCGCGGGAAGTGCATATGCCCGAAGACGAAATAATCGACATCGTGCGTGGCGGCATATTCGCGGGCGTATCGGATCAGCGGTTCGGTAAGCGAGACGTCGAGGGTATCGGCGGCGTGCGACTTGCGCGACTTTCCGCTGCACCAATGGCCGAAGCTCATCGCCCAGTCGGGATGCAGCTGCCACGAAAAAAGCCAGCGCAGCGTCCGCGAACGGAATACGGTATTGAGCAATTTGAGCAGCGGCTGCCCGTCGATGTTCATGTTGTCGCCGTGGGCGATAAAGACATGTTTGCCGTTCAGGCAGAACTGCTGCGGCGAGGTGTGGATTTCGACGCCGCATTCGCGGGCGAGGTAGTCGCCGACCCACATATCGTGGTTTCCGGTAAAAAAGACGACCCGCACGCCCCGGTCGGTCAGCTCGGCCAGTTTGCCCAGCGTCCGCACAAAGCCCTTCGGCACGACCTCGCGGTACTCGAACCAGAAGTCGAAAAGGTCGCCGACCAGGAAAATCGTCTCCGCATCCTTCGCCGCATCGTCGAGCCAGGCCACGAAACGGCGTTCGGTTTCCCGGGCGAACGCTTCGCCGCCTGCGCCCAGATGGATATCGGATGCGAAATAATGGATCATAAATCGTTCAAATAATTGACCGAATCCCCGTTGCCGGGGACTCGCACGGCAAAACGCCGCATTTGCAGGGGTTTGTCCGAAACGCAGGCGGAAAAGCGCCCGGGGTTCCGGACTCGTCTTTATTTCGTCAGTTCGTCGAGTTTCTGCTCAAGACTCTTGCCGTAAATATCCTTGGCGACGATCGTCCCCTCCCGGTCGATCAGGAAATTGGCCGGAAGTTTCTGTACGTTGTAGAGCCGGGGAGCGGTCGAAGCCTGACCGCGCAGGTCGCTCACCGAAATCCAGGGCAGCTGCTGCTCCTGCACGGCGGTAATCCAGAGGGGTTTCGACGAATCGACGGCCACCTGATACACCTCGAACGAAGTCGGAGCGTCGGCGTATTTCTTATAAATCTCTTTCAGTTCGGCATTGAGCGTGTTGCTGTTGCCCAGTTCTGCCGACCAGAAGTCCAACAGCACGACCTTGCCCGTGAGCGACGAAAGCCGCACCTTCTTGCCGTATATATCCGACAGTTCCAGATCGGGATAACCTGCTTCGGAGATGCGCGACGTCAGGCTGATGCGGGCGTCCATGCGGGTAATCTCGGCCAGCAGCGACTGCAGGTAAGGCGACTCGGGATAGGTCTGTTCGAGCGCTTCGGCCACCGTGCGGTAGTAGACTACGTCGCTGTCGCCGTTGAACAGATAGGTATCGCCCGGAAGCCGCTGATACAGGGCGTAAACCGCCGCCAACGAAGCTTTGTTTTCGATGATGAAGCGCAGTTGTTCGCGGCGTATGCGGTAGTATTCGTCGGTATACTCCTTCACCAGCGCCTTGCGGTCCTCTTCAGAGAGGTTCGTCCGGGCAAACTGACCGGCGATGTTGTCGAGCCGCTGGGCGCCGCCGACGAAAGCCTGATAGAACTGCCGCAGCAACTCCGTCTCCTTCGATCCTTCGACCGTATAGTTGCGGATGAAACTGCCCACGGAATTCAGGGACAGCCGGTCGCCGCCCGCCAGGAACAGCGGAATACGTTCGCCGTTATAAATTATATTGTAAAGCGAAGGCGTCCGGGTCACACCCTTCAGCTCGAAGCGGTAATTACCCTCTTTATCGAGCATGGCCGAGTCGATGACCGACTGCGACAGGGGAGACACCTGCTCCAGATAAACATTTTTGGCATCGTTGCCGACGATGCGGCCCGAAATTTTCACCTTCGACGACTGGCATGCACACAACATGACGGCCGTGGTCAGGGACACGAAAAGCGTTTGTTTGTTCATTTATCTTACGTTTCTGCAGTAAATGCTCACAAATATAGCAAATTTCCGAAAATACGCACTTTTTATTTCGACGAATTGCGGTGCGGACCGTTGTTTTTCGAAAAACTACGGTTGTGCTGCTGATTGCGGTTTTTCTGCTGACGCTGCTGATTGCGCTGCTGGGGACCTTTCTGGGGACGTGCCGTAAAGTGCTGTTTATAGTCACTTCGGAGATTGTTTAAGGCAACTTCATCGATTTCGATAGTTCCGCCGGACATGCGTTTGATGTCTTTAACGATCACTTCGTTATTGGGATGCTCCTGATTGTATTCGTAACTCTTCGAGCGCATATAACGGGCCAGATTGTCTACCGTGCGCGCCACCTCCCTGCGGTCTTTGTCTCCGGCAAGGCTCCGGATCATCCGCTCGACGTATTTGCCGTAATGCTTGAAGGCGATACGCCCCTGCGAATAGGGCATACGGCGCGGCGTGATGGTCAGCTCCTGACGACTCGGCTGAGGATAGGGAGAATCCACATCGAGCTGAAAATCAGACATAATAAAGAGGTGATCCCACAACTTATGGGTGAAGTCGGCGGTATCGCGCAGCAACGGATTGAGATTGCCCATCACGGCGATCACGGCCCGCGTCTGCCGGTTGCGCTCACGGCGGTCCTCGATCAGCTGCAGCGAGTCGATCATCTCCTGGATATGACGCCCGTACTCGGGCAGGTACAACTTGCGTCGTGTGTAATTATAATTCTTTTTCATATTGTAATTGTGGTCCCCGGCACTGTTGCAAAACGGCCGCCGAAGCGTCCGGCCGGCTCGTCGCTATGGACCGATTCAAGACGTTTTTTCCGACTCTCCACCCTGTTCGGCAAGGCCCCTCAAGATTGGTTTTGCACCGCAGAAAGTCATAACTTTGGGACAAAAGTAGGTAAAATTTCAGGAAAAACAAGCTATGGCAAAGGTTTTAATTCTGGACCAATCAAAAAGTATGCGAAACACGCTCCGCGAGCGTCTCGAATTCGAAGGTTTCTCGACCGAAGCGGCCGAAGATGAGACGGCTGCATCGTCGATGTGCGAGAAAATCCCGTTCGACGTCATCCTTTCGGACCGGGGCTGTAAAATCCCCGACGCGGGAATCCCGTTCATCGTCCTGTCGGCGGAAGCGTCGATCGACTCGGCAGTCGAAGCCGTGCGCAACGGAGCGCAGGACTACCTCACCAAACCCATCGACATGAACCGCCTGCTGCAGTCCATCCACCGCACCATCGACAACCCGGCTCCCGCACCGGTCCCCGCACCTGCGGCCGCACCTGCACGCCGCGGCCGCCGCGCTCACAATATGCATACGGAACACATCATCGGCGCCTCGCCGCAGATGGAACACGTCCGCCAACTGATCGACAAGGTGGCGCCGTGCGAGGCGCGTGTGCTGATTACGGGCGAAAACGGCACGGGCAAAGAACTCGTCGCCCGCTGGCTGCACGCCAAGAGTTCGCGCGCTGGGGCGCCGTTCGTCGAGGTCAACTG
>CAKVKI010000040.1 GCA_934754975.1 uncultured Alistipes sp.
GGGGCGTTCCGCATCCCGGATTCCGGTTCGGCAGGCACCCGTACCCGCCGCACAAGGCGAAAAAAAGCGCCCGGCAATTATGCACAAAAAAACCTTTGCGTTTGCAAAGGTAGGGATTAGGGCCGAGCCGCGCAGTGGTATAAATACCTAATTTCGCCGCCGTTCGTAGGTCTCGAACGCAAAGGGATAGGGATAATTCGCACCCGAAGCGAACGACTCGGACGACACGAGCCGCCACTCGGCGTCGTTCCATGCGGGAAAATGCGTATCGCCCTCGTAGGCATGAAAAACCCGCGTCAGGTAGAAGCGGTCGGCCAGCGGAAGGGCCTGCGCATAAATCTGCGCGCCGCCGATGACGAAGACCTCCTCTTCGGCCGGGAACAGCGCGACCGCCTCTTCGAGCGAATGAACCACCCTGCAGCCCGGAATCTCCATCTCCTGCCGCGTGACGACCACATTGGTCCGGTTGGGCAGCGGCCGCCCGAGCGACTCGAAGGTCTTGCGGCCCATGACGACGGGATGGCCCGACGTAACGGACTTGAAGTATTTCAGGTCTTCGGAGATATGCCACAGCAGGGCGTTCTTATCGCCGATCACGCCGTTTTCGGCGACGGCTACGATGATGCTTACCATATATATAATTACATTAATACGATCCGGCGCCGCGCGTCTGCCAGAAGCGGCCGGCCGTTCCGCAAAGATAATAATAAATTGGTTCGGCGCAATGACTCCGCCAAAGAGCCGAAACCCCGCCGGCCCCCGCATCCGGCAACTCCGCAACCGCTCCCGGCAATCGCAATCGTTCCCGAAATCGTTCCCGAAGATTTTATTCGCCGATTGTGCGGAATATCTTCCGGCAAATTCTATTTTTGTTCGTAAACTACAACCTGACTATGGAAATTCTGGACTACATAACCATCGCGGTCTTTGCGGCGGGCATCATGTTCGTCGGTTCGCTGTTCTCCTCGACCGGCAAAAACATGAAGAGTTTTTTCGCCGGAGGCGGCAACGTTCCCTGGTGGATTAGCGGACTATCGCTGTTCATGGGCTTCTTCTCGGCCGGAACGTTTGTGGTATGGGGGTCGATCGCCTACTCGATGGGCTTCGTCGCCGTCACCATACAGCTCACGATGGCCGTGGCCGGATTCGCCGTCGGCCTGCTTATCGCCCCGCGCTGGAACAAAACGGGCTGCCTCACCGCCGCGGAATACATCACACGCCGCTACGGGGCTGCGACGCAGAAACTCTACACCTACATTTTCCTTTTTATCTCGATCTTCACCACCGGCTCCTTCCTCTATCCGATCGCCAAAATCATCGAAGTGGCCGCCGGGATTCCGCTCTCGTCCAGCATCCTGATACTCGGCGTGTTCTGCATGATATACGTCTCGCTCGGGGGGCTTCGCGCCGTAGTCGTGACCGACGTGCTGCAGTTCATCATCCTCTTCGCCGCGGTCATCATCGTCATTCCGCTCGCATTCGGCGAGGTGGGCGGCGTCCCGGAATTCCTCGCCCGGGTCCCGGAGGGATTCTTCACCCTCTTCGCGGGAGAATACAATTGGGTGTTCATCGTCGCGTTCATGCTCTACAACCTCTTCTTCCTGGGCGGAAACTGGGCTTACGTCCAAAGATATACGAGCGTGCGCACGCCCAAAGAGGCGAAAAAGGTCGGCGTGCTGTTCGGCGTGCTGTATACCTTCAGTCCGATCCTGTGGATGCTGCCGCCGATGATCTACCGCGTCTTCGAACCCGGGCTTTCGGGGCTCGAAAACGAAAACGCTTACCTGCTGATGTGCAAGCAGACGATGCCCGCCGGCATGCTCGGGCTCATGCTCGGCGGCATGATCTTCGCGACCGCAAGTTCGCTGAACGCCACGCTGAACATCTCGGCAGGCGTCTTCACCAACGACATCTTCAAACGCCTCCGCCCCGCCGCCCGGGAGACGACGCTGATGAAGGTCGCCCGTATTTCCACACTCGGATTCGGGGTGCTGGCCATCGCCGTGGCCCTGCTCATCCCCAACATGGGCGGCATCGTCAATGTCGTAATCAGCGTGGCGGCCCTCACCGGAGTTCCCCTCTACCTGCCGCTGATCTGGAGCCTTTTCTCCAAAAACCTGAACGGCAGGGCGATCCTCAGCACGACCGTCACCAGCCTGGCCGTCAATGCCATTCTCAAATTCATCACGCCTGCGGCCATCGGCTTCTCGCTCAGCCGGGCCGAAGAGATGCTTGTCGGGGTTCTCTTCCCGGCGCTGCTGCTGACCGGCTATGAAATTTATCACAAACTCTCCGGCTCGCGCGTCTGCGTTCCGATGCCTGCGGCTGAGAACGCAGCGGCGCCCGCCGCCGAGGACGCCGGCACGGATAACAACAACAGCATCCGCATTATCGGCGCCGGAGCGGCGATTTCGGGCTGTTTCATCGCCCTGATCGCGCTCCTGTCCGGCGGGGGAACCCTCGTTCCCCTCGCCACGGGTATCGTCCTGACGGTATTGGGCGGCCTGATTTTCCTCACGACAAAAAACAAATAAACATATGTTTATCGGAGAATTCGAAAAAAACCGCAAATCGGCGAAAGTACGCACCCGCCACCGTTTGGTGATCGTCGGCGGCGGGCTTACCGGCGTATGCTGCGCCATCACTGCGGCCCGTGCGGGTGTGGACGTCGCGCTGATTCAGGACCGTCCCGTACTGGGCGGCAACGCTTCGAGCGAAGTCCGCCTGTGGGCGCTGGGGGCGACCTCGCATATGGGCAACAACAACCGCTGGTCGCGCGAAGGGGGCGTCATCGACGAAATTCTGGTCGAAAACACGTTCCGCAACCGGGAAGGCAATCCCGTCCTGTTCGACATGGTACTCATCGACAAGGTACTCTCCGAACCGAACATCACGCTTTACCTCAATACGTGCGTATACGACGCCGAAGTATCCGGCCGCACCGTCAGGTCGGTCACGGCGTTCAATCCGCAGACCGGAACGCACCACACGATCGAAGGCGATCTTTTCGCCGACTGTTCGGGCGACGGCGCGCTCGCCTACATGGCGGGAGCGGAATACCGCATGGGGGCCGAAGACCGCGAAGAATACGGAGAGAAGTTCGCACCCGACAAGACCCGATACGGCGAACTGCTGGGGCACAGCATCCTGTTCTACATCAAGGATACGGGCCGCCCCGTACGATTTGAAGCTCCCGAATTCGCCCTGAAGCAGGTCGAAGAGCTGATCCCCCGGCTCCGGAATCCGGAGTATTTCAACACCTCTCAGCACGGCTGCAAATACTGGTGGCTGGAGTACGGCGGACGGCTGGACACGATCCGGGATACCGAAAAAATCAAATTCGAACTCTGGAAAATCGTCTACGGCGTCTGGAATCACATCAAAAATTCGGGCAGGTATCCGGAAATGGAGAACTACACGCTCGAATGGGTGGGACTTTTCCCCGGCAAACGCGAAAGCCGGCGGTTCAAGGGCTACTACATGCTGACCCAGCAGGACATCATCGAACAGCACGAACACTACGACGCCGTTTCGTTCGGCGGCTGGTCGATCGACCTGCATCCCGCCGACGGCGTTTACGGCGCAGGGCGGGCCTGCAACCAATGGCACAGCAAGGGCATCTACCAAATTCCCTACCGTTGCCTGGTGACGCCCGACGCAGACAACCTCTTCATCGGCGGCCGCATCATCAGCGTCAGCCATGTGGCCAACGGCTCCACGCGCGTCATGTGTACCGCCGCGCACGGCGGCCAGGCGATCGGCATGGCAGCCGCAATCGCCCTGCGCGACCACCTTAAACCGGCCGAGCTTATCGGCAAGGAGCGTATCGGCCAGCTGCAGTCCGCACTACTCCGCACCGGACACTTCCTGCCGGGCGAACGGTTCGGCCGCGGCATGCTGCCCCCGAACGCCCGGATCAGCGCATCCAGTGAGTTTGCGCTCGAACGGCTGCGCCCCGACGGCACCTACTTCCGATTGAACTGCCCTGCCGCCGAGCTTATCCCGGTCGGCGGTCCGGTTCCGGCCGTCAGACTCACCGTGAAAGCGGACAGGGCGACCCGGCTGAGGGTCGAACTGCGCAGTTCGTCGCGCAGGGGCAACTACACCCCGGACACGACCGACAAGCGGCTCGATTTCGACCTCCGGAAGGGAGAAAACAAGCTGACCGTCGATTTCGGGATGCGCTACGACGCAGCGCAGTACGTCTTCATCTGCTTCATGGCCAATCCCGACGTAAGCATTCCGATGAGTTCGGAGATCGTCTCCGGCCTGACTTCGGTATTCAACACCGTCAATCCCGCGGTCTCCAACTTCGGCAGGCAGACTCCGCCGGAGGAGATCGGAGTCGATACGTTCGAATTCTGGTGCCCCAAGCGCCGTCCCGAAGGGAAAAACATCGCGCTCGAATTCTCCGCGCCGCTGACCTGCTTCGGGGCGGACAACCTCCTCAACGGCTATTTCCGGCCCTACATACAGCCCAACGGCTGGATCCCGGCCCCCGACGACCGAACGCCTTCGGTCCGCATCGACTTCGGCGAAGAGCGGACCATCCGGCAAATCCGGCTGTTTTTCGACACCGATTTCGACCACGCACTGGAAAATGTGCAAATGGAGCATTTCGATTCGGTAATGCCCCAATGTATCCGCAACTACCGGATTACCGACGGTGAAGGAAACACGTTGTTCCGCACGGAAGGCAACCACCAGAGCTGCAATACGATTGCATTGGACGCCCCGCACGCGCTGCGCTCGCTCCGCTTCTGGCCGGAAGACTCCGAACCCGGAAGGCACAAGGCCCTGATGGGCATCATTGTCGAATAAATTGCATAATTTCGAACCAGAAACCGAAGCCATGAAACCGCACTTCAAAATATTCTCCGCATTCGTCCTGCTGCTCTCGGCCGCCTGCACGCCCTCCGACGAACTGGCCGTCAGAAACAAAGGGCTGGAAATCCGCTGGGAACAGACCGCGGAAGGATGGAAAATCTCACGGGTCGCCGACCGCAAAGGCTGCTGCTGGGGAGTGCCCGACGGAGCATATACGATACTCTTCAGCAGCGAAAAGCCCTCAACGGAGCCGGAAACGATCACCAACCGCGGCAGCGACACCATGGACTTCGACATTGCGCGGTTCCACTACATCGCCAAGGATTTCAACAAGGCGGTCTCCTCCGTGCCGATGAACCGCGCGGGCGAAGCGCTGCGCTTTTACCCCGAAAAAGGCTGGAAGGAGGGGCGCACCATCTGCTTCGAAGCCCGAAACGAACTGGGCCGCCTGCGCACGACATGGAGTCCCGACCCGGATTATCCGGCGGATATCCGTATCGAAAGCGTATTCTATCCGGCGCGCAAGGGCTACTATTCGGTAAGCACGCCCACGCTGGCCGTACTCCCCGAAGAGCGGCTCGGCTGGAGCGTCGTTCCGGGATTTTTCCAGGGCGACTACATCCAGCCCGTATTCCACCTCGCCTACATGTACGGACAGGGATTGCCCCACCTGCCGGTCATCTGCAACGACAATACGGTCACCACGATGATCACGTCCATGACCGAAAAAGCGGGCAATACGCTGGCGCTGATTCCCGACAGCGGTTACTCCCGCTCCGAATACACCGGCGGCAAGCGCATGCACGGCATCTCGTGGCGGTGCGGCCTTTCGCACATGAACCGGCAGGGAGAACTCTCCCCGACGCTCTACTATCCGGTACTCGGACCGGACGGATCGGAAAAGCAGGCGGGAGACTCCATCCGGTTCGGATTCCGCGTCAGCATGACGGACAAGGGGTGGTACGAACTGCACAAACACGCCGTTTACGACATATACGGTCTGGGGAATTCCCTCGCGCTCAAACACACGGCCATTCCACTCTACAAGCGCATGGAAGCGATCTGGGACTATATTCTCGACGACTCGCTCTCCTTCTGGCGGACCGCCGCCTACAAGGGTCTGACCATCGGAGCGCAGGACTATCTGGGCGGAGTCGTCGAAGCCGACCGCGACGCCATGAAGAATTCCGACATCGGCGCATCGTGGATGCTCGCCTCGATGACCGGCGATCCGCGGCTTACCGAGGAGCGGCTCCCCTACATGCGCAACTTCAAACTGATGCAGCAGGCCCCGGCCGGCGATCCCAACCACGGCGCGGCCATGGGACAGTATTACCTGTGGAAAAAGCAAAAATTCGTCGAAGAGTGGGGCGACCATATCGAACCGATCGGTATCACGTACTATACGCTCATGGACCTGGGCAACATCCTGCTTTTCGAGCGGGACGACTCGCTGCTGCGCAGCAGTTTCCGGGCCGGAGCCGAACGGCTGCTGTCGTTGCAGCAGGCCGACGGCGGCTTCGCGGTAGCGTACGGCAAACACGACGGGGAACCGCTGTTTACGGACCTGAAAGACCTCCGTCCCACGTTTTACGGTTTCGTCGTCGCCTATGAACTGCTCGGCGAACGGAAATACCTCGACGCCGCGGTGCGTGGCGCAGATTGGTTCGTCCGCAACGCCGTAGACAAGGGAGCCTTTACCGGAGTCTGCGGCGACGCGCGCTTCATCAACGACTTCGCCACGGGACAGGCCGTACAGGCCCTGCTCGACATGCACGACCTGACCGGAGAGGCCGGATACCGGGCGGCGGCGCTCCGCACGGCCCGGATGTACGCCACGTCGATCTACACGCATCCGACGCCGGGCGACCGTGAAATCGAGTACAAAGGGCGGAAGATGCAGGAGTGGCAGATCAGTCAGGTCGGACTCTGCTTCGAACACGGCGGCTGCGCCGGGTCGGCGGTCAAGAGCGGCCCGATCCTGCTCACCAGCCACTGCGGCATGTTCGTAAGGCTGTACGAAGAGACCGGCGACCGGCTCTTCCTCGACCTTGCGCGGGCCGCGGCCACGGCGCGCGAAGCGCACCTCGCGCCGGACACGCACATAGCCACTTATTACTGGAGCCAGTTCGACCGGGGTCCCGGTCCCTTCCCGCATCATGCGTGGTGGCAGCTGGGGTGGATCGCCGATTACGTCTTCGCCGAAGCCGAAATGCGGAGCGGACGCCGAATCTCGTTTCCCCGCGGTTTCATGACCCCGAAAGTCGGGCCGCAGCGCATCTTCGGATTCGAACCGGGAACCGTATACGGAGAGCAGGCGAATCCAATTATGGTCAAAGGGTTGTTCGATGCCGACAATACCGACATCGAAGTCCTGTCGGCCCTGACGACGGACCGGAACAGGCTCTGCCTGATCCTGATGAACAGCACGCCCCGGGAGCTGCATGCGACGCTGACGGTGCATCCCGCGGCCATTCCCGGCAGGCGCATCGACACCGCTTCGGCCGCCGATCCCGCAACAGGCCGCAAAATTACGCCCGGCGGCGACGGAGCGTTCGGCATCACCCTTCCGGGCTACGGTATACAAACCCTGAAACTCGATCTCGACCAATGACAAAGGCCAGCCGCATACTGCTGATCATACTGGCCGCCGCGGGAGCGTGCCGCCCGGCGCAGGCGCAGGAATTCAGGGTGAAATCCGACCATACGGTCGTGTTCGGCGGGCAGCACAGTCTGCCCGACTACCTGCCGGAATTCACCGTCCTCTTTTCGGCTGCGGACCCGCAGCTGAAAATGCGCCCGGCAGGCATCCCCGACGTTCAGTACAACGTGGCTACCTGGCTCAGCGACCGCCCGGAACTGAACCGTACGGACCGCAGGGCCGATCAATCGGGCGACGGCTTCGACGATGAAATCCTCGAAGGCTCCGTCGAATCGCGGACGGCCGACCTCTTCAACGCAGGGCGCATTATCGTCGTCCGCCCCCTCTCCCACCGTGCGGAAGGAACAGACAAGGTCACCTTCGGCTACCCCGAAAACGACCTTTTCCGCATCACGGCGGAACTGACGGCCGACACTGCGACGGGCCGGCCCCTGCTCACCTACCGCCTCACGGCGAAAACCGGAGGCTGGTATTCGGTCGGATTCACCGGTTTTGCGGGAATAGAACCGAAACGGGCCGACGAAATCTGGCAGCCGCTGATCTGGCAGGAAAAACGGTTCCCCGACAAAAGTCACCTCACGCTCGCATTCCGGTGTCCCGTCCCTTCGGCGTTCGTCACCTACCGCAACGCGACATACGGCATTCTGGCCCACCCCGCCGAATTCCCGTTCGATCCGCTGCCGACAGCCGCCAACAGCCGTTTCGGCGTCGCCGTGCGCAACCGGCAGGGATTGGCGTCGCCGATGCTCTTCGCCCCGGTTCCGGGCGGCATCGGCTCCGAAACGGCTCCGGGCGGGGAACTCGTCTTTTCCGCACTGCTCTGCGGAGAGCGGGGCGACACCACGGATGCACTCCGGAATGTCGCGCAGAGTCTGTTCGGCTTCACAGCCAACCGGAACAATGCGCTCGGTTCGCTCAACGGGACGATCGAAAACATGATCTCCTACGTACTCGGCCCTTACAGCCGTTTTCTGGACAAGGAAAAGGGGTGTACCTATGCGACGGACGTTCCGGGCGCGGTGAAAAACGTTTCGAGTCTCAACCCGCTGGAAATCGCCGTACTGAACGACAACCGGACGATGCTTCTCGAAAGGGCGCTGCCGGTATACGAATACGTGCTTTCGCGCGAGAAGCTGCTCTTCTGCGCCGATTCGACGCAGAACATCCAGTACCCTTCGCGGCGCATGAACGGTCCCTGCTGCCCGCTCTCGGAACTGACGGCGCTCAGCAGCATCCTCAAGGACAATGCGCCTTACCTGCTCTCCTTCGCCGGAAAAGAGTACGGTTCCACGCGCGTCCGCAATCTGGACGTCGTCGAGCAGGGCGGCACATGGAGAAACGCCATGCACCTTTACCGGGCCACCGGAGAGCCCGAATACCTGAAAAAAGCCGTCGCGGGGGCCGACCGTTACATCCGCCGGCGCATCGACACGCCGGCCGCCGATTTCCGCGATCCGGAAGCCGGGGGATTCTTCTTCTGGACGGGATTCGCCCCGAAATGGATCGACCTGCTCGAAATGTACGAACTGACTGGCAACAAGACCTACCTCCGCGCCGCCCACCGCGGGGCGAAACTCTATACGCAGTACATCTGGTACTCCCCCGCCGTCCCGGACCGGGATATTCCGGTCAATCCCGACGGGAAGGCCCCGCACTACCAATACCTCAAGTCGAAAGGACATGCGCAGATGGACGCTCCCGCCGAACGGGTTCCGGCATGGCGGCTTTCGGAGATCGGACTTACCCCCGAATCCTCGGGCACAAGCACCGGACACCGGGGTATCTTCATGGCCAACTACGCCGCCTGGATGCTGCGGCTGGCGCATTACACAGGCGACGAATTCCTAGCCCGCACGGCGGACCACGCCGTCACAGGCCGCTACCGCAACTTCCCGGGCTACCACATCAACACAGCCCGCACGACCGTATACGAAAAAGCGGATTATCCGCTCCGGGAACACATGGAACTGGGCGCCAACTCCTTCCACTACAACCATATCATGCCGCACATATCGCTGCTTTACGATTTTCTCGTCACGCAGGCCCTCTACCGAAGCGGCGGGAAGGTGGATTTCCCGGGTGAATTCATCGAAGGATACGCCTACCTGCAAAGCAAATTTTACGGACATCTCCCCGGCACGGTCTACGGCCGCGAAGCCCGGTTGTGGATGCCGACGGGGCTGGCGACGCCGGCCGACCGGCAGCTCAACTACATTTCGGCCGTTGACGACGACGCGCTGTATATCGTTTTCATGAACCAGTCTGCGGAAACTGTCGAAACGGACGTCGCGCTGGATTACGCCCTGAGCGGACATTCCGACGGAGGGCACTACAGGACGCAGGTCATAGGCGGCAGCGGCGCATCGGGCCAGCTCGCCGACGGACGTTTCACGGTCCGCGTGGCCGGAAACGGGATCGCCGCGGTCAGGATCGAAACCCCGACCCCGATCCGGCCGCAGCTCGCCGCACTCTTCACCGCAAACACGCGCTGGCAAACCCCTTACGCCGCAACGCAGGACGACGCCGTACGCTGCATGCGAATCGGTTTCGGCCGGGCCGCAAACAACGTATTCGTCTATCTTACCCAAGACGACACGCAGTTGCGGAAAGTCTGGTTCACCGTAGACGGACGGACGACCGAAGACGCCGACTATCCGTTCGAACATACGGCGGCCATCGACGGGGAGCGGACGGAAGTAACGGTAAAAGCCCTCACCCGACAGGGCGAAATCATCGAATGGGAAACCCTGGAACTTAAAAAATAACGCAACGTGAGAACAACAGCATTTTTCGCCTTTATGGCCCTTCTGTCCGCAGGCTGCGGCGGCACCGCACAAAAAAGCCCTACGGGCAATATCCGGGCAGAGGTATTCGCCGGCAGGGACGGGTTGTATTACACCGTAACCCATGACGGCCGCACGATCATCGACACCTCGGCCATGGGCGTAACCATCGACGACACGGAGCTGTTCCGCGATGCGGCCCTGCGCCCGGCAGGCATGCGGAAAATCGACGAGACCTACTCCGTCACGGGACGCAAAGCCGTATCGGAAGGGCGATGCAACGAATATCTCTACGACGTGACGCACCGTCTTTCGGGCTATAAATACCAGCTCCAGACGCGTCTCTACGACGACGGCTTCGCCTATCGGTTCGTCCTGCCGGGAGACGGCACACGGACCGTCAACGGGGAAGCGGCCCAATGGCGGCCGCCCCACCAGAGCAGGGTCTGGTTCGCCGAGCGGAACTCCGGGTGGAAACTGCTCACCTATGCCGGAGAGTGGATATCCACGACGGCCGACAGCCTGCATATCGTCTCCCGGCAGGGTCCCGTGCAGACCATGCCGCTGCTCTACCGAACCCCCGACGAATACGTGATGATCGCCGAAGCTGCGCTGTACGATTACAGCGGCATGCGTTTGCGCGCCGAAGCCGGAGCCAGCCTGCGGGCCGACTTCACCGAGCAGGAGGGCTTCGAGCTGTCGGGCGACATCGTCACCCCGTGGCGCATCACGATCATCGCCCGCGACCTCGACGCACTGGTAAATACCGACATCATCACCAGTCTCAACCCGGCTCCCGACCCGGAACTGTTCGCCGACACGTCGTGGATCGTCCCCGGACGTTCGCTGTGGAGCTGGTGGAGCGGCATCGACGGCCGCTTCATGACCCCCGAAGGCGAAAAGCGGGTGATCGACACCGCAGCGTCGCTGGGCATCGAGTACAGCACCATCGACGACGGGTGGGAAGAACGTCCCGACAAATGGAAATTCCTGCACGAGCTGGCCGGATACGCCCAATCCCGCGGCGTCGGGCTGTTCGTATGGCGCCATTGGGAGAAACTCAACGATCCGGCTGACGACTACCGCCAGATGCGCGGCTTTCTGGACTCGGTCGCGGCGGTCGGCATAAAGGGCGTCAAGGTGGATTTCATGAACGGCGAGGGCATTCGCCAGATCGACTTCAACACCCACCTGCTCAAAAATGCGGCGCGGCGCAGGCTGCTGGTCAATCTCCACGGCTGCCAGAAGCCGACGGGCGAGATCCGCACCTACCCCAACGAAATCACCCGCGAGGGCGTGCGGGGCATCGAACTCAACCGCATCACGGCTAACCACGAAAAACGGATGCGGGACGAAGGCCGCACCCCCGATCCGGACCGCTATGTCCCCGGCGACGAAAACCAGAACATTCCGGCCAGCCACAATGCGGCCCTGCCCTTCACGCGCGGCGTACTGGGCGCCGCGGACTACACTCCGGTCGCATTCACCATGCCCGGCGGCACGACGGCCGCCCACCAACTGGCGTTCGCGCTGCTGCTCGACTCGCCGCTGCTGACGATCGCCGAAAATCCGTTCGTCCTCTCCGGCGACGAGCGTTACCGTCCGGCCCTCGACATCGTCCGCCGCATGCCGACGGTATGGGACCAAACGGTCGTACTGCCGCAAAGCGAGATCGGACGGCTGGCCGTCATCGCCCGCCGCAAGGGCGGCACGTGGTACATAGCCGGTGTGAACACCGCTCCCGCAGAGGTGACGATTCCCGCCGGATTCATTCCCGCGACGGCCCGAAAAGCGCAGATCGTCCGCGACGCGGCAAACGGTTCGCTGCAGACGACCGAGGTCGCACTGCCGGCGCCGGAGCCCCTCAGCGTGCAGTTGCCGGAGAATGCGGGATTTATCATCGTAGTCGAATAATCTTTCCGGAAACGGGAATTTTTATTTTTTGTAAACTGTAAAAAAAATACTATTTTGCGTGAAAAAGCTGGAAATGATAAAACATGCCACGATAAAGGATCTCGCCCAGGCGCTGGGCATATCCAAATCCACAGTTTCACGCGCCCTGGCCGATCATTCCGACGTCAAACCCGAGACCAAACGGCTGGTACTCGAAATGGCTGAAAAGATGAATTACAGGCCGAATCCGTACGCCCAAAACCTGATACGGAGACGCTCGAAAATCATCGGCGTCGTCGTACCCGAATTCGTCAATTCGTTTTTCCCGCGCATCATCATCCAGATACAGAAAGTCTTCGAAAAGGAGGGGTTCAACGTCCTGATCACCCAATCGGGTGAATCCGCCGAAATCGAACTCAAAAACCTGCACCTGCTGGAAAACAGCATGGTGGAGGGCATCATCCTTTCCGTCACCGAGAAGGGCCGCAACGACGAATATTACCGGCGGCTGATCGACAACGGAATCCCGATCGTCTTCTTCAACCGGCCGAGCAACGAGGTCGAAGCCAGCAAAGTGGTCATCGACGATTTCCGGATGGCATTTTTCGCCGTGGAACACATTCTCTACGCCAACGGGACCAAACGCATCCGCCCGCTGCACCTGATGGGACCGAAAGGGATCTTCAATTCGGCCACACGCCACCAAGGTTACAAGGAGGCGCTCTGTAAACACGGCATCGACCCCGCGCCCGATACGTTCGTCCAATGCAGGGACATCTCCCGCGAATGCGGTTTCGAAACCATGAACGCGATACTCGACGGCGACCGTATTCCCGACGCGGTGTTCTGTTTCAACGACCAGCTCGCAATCGGGGCGCTCAAGGCGATCAAAAAGCGGGGTTACCGCATTCCGGAGCAGATCGCCGTGATGGGCTTCTCGGAATCGCAGTCGGCATTGCTGACCGAACCGCAGCTGAGTTCCGTGGCCCAGCCTCTCGACCTGATCGGGGAAACGGCGGCCAACCTGCTATTGGAGAAAATCAAGGATCCCGAAGCCCCGGACCGCACGGTGGTACTCGACGCCCGGATCAACATCCGGGAATCCACCGACGTAAGGCCGCAGGAGTAGCGGCACGCACATTCGGCAAAGCGGAAGAAGCATCCCAAGAATAGTACAATCAGCCCTGATTCCGTCCTGAAAAGTTTTTTCAGGGCGGTTTTCTTCCTTCTTTTATGCTTTTTCGGGAACGCTCCCGGCTAATCAAACCGTTCCCGAAACCGTTCCCGCTAATTTATTTCACAACACGAGGTTCAAAAAATATTCATCCTGATAATTTTGCTTATAGGATATACCGATTTATCCGCCGCATGCAACCAACAAACAAACCCTAAAATATGAAAAAACTTCTTTACGCTTTTCTGATCACCGCCGTCGCTGCCGTCCATTGGAGTTGCAAAGATGACGAGGGGACATTCGTCCGCGTCGAAAAGGTAAGTATCGACGTTCGGGAACTGCACCTCAATCCCGGCAAGACGTACCAGCTTTCGGTCACGATCACACCGGCGGACGCCACCAACCAGAGAATCGCATGGTACAGCTCCAATACGAACGTAGCCACCGTCGACAAGAGCGGTTTGGTCACGGCGCTGGCTTTCGGCGAGGTGACGCTCACGGCCGAAGCCAACGACATGCACGTCAACGATGCGATCCGTCTCACGATCGACGACGTGGACAACAGCATTCC
>CAKVKI010000041.1 GCA_934754975.1 uncultured Alistipes sp.
CATCTGCATCATGCCGCTGAGCGGAGTCTGCGAGTCGTGCATCGAGTTCACCGAGCCGTTCGACGTGACGGTCGTCGTCATGCCCCACATGGCTGATGCCGCCGAGCCGATACGGATCTCCTTGCCCTCCATCGAGCCGAGTTCCTGCGCGATCCCCATTTCGTCGATCTGTTTGCTGCCGCCCGTCTCCTGCCATACAGAGAAGATTACGCCTGCGGTGTAGGCGAAGAGCATCACAGCGAAAATCCATGCCCCAAGCCTGCGGCGGCGGGTGTAGAAACCAAATGCCAGGACCATAGCCATCGGAAGGATCAGGATCGACCAGCATTCCAGGATATTGGTGAATGCGTTGGGGTTTTCGAGCGGGTGCGCCGAATTGGTGCCGAAGTAACCGCCGCCGTTGGTGCCCAGCTGTTTGATGGGGACGATAGCCGCCGCAGGACCCTGCGAAATGACCTGTTCGCCGCCTTCGAGCGTCGTGAGCGTCTGTTTGCCGTCGAACGACATCGGTGTTCCGTTGATAACCAGCAGTATGCCGACCGCGAGTGACAGCGGCATCAGGATACGGGTTACGCTCTTGGTAAGGAACACCCAGAAGTTGCCGATCGTCTTTGTGGTTTTGGCGGCCAGTGCTTTCATAATGCCCGCCATGGCCGCCATACCGCAGGCGGCGGTCACGAACTGGAACAGCATGATGACGAACAATTGCGTGAAGTAGCTTAGGCCCGATTCGCCGCTGTAATGCTGGAGGTTGCAGTTCACCATGAACGAAATGCAGGTGTTGAACGCCAGATCGGGCGACTGTCCGGGGTTGCCGTCGGGGTTGAGAGGCAGCCAGCCCTGACATACCAGCAGGATCATGCCCCAGAAGAACCAGAAGAGGTTGACCGTCAGCAGGGCCTTGAGAAATTGTTTCCAGTTCATCTCCTGCACGGGGTCGATGCCGCAGATGCGGTAGATGAACCGCTCGACGGGGGCCATGAAGTCGAGCCATGTGCGCTCCCCTTTGTATACTTTGGCAATGTAGCGTCCCAGCGGATAGCAGAGTATCACGAGGGCGGCCCATTGCAGAATAACGCCTAAAATTTCGGTATTCATTTATTATGGGTTTTCAGCGTCCGACAATCAGAATTTTTCGGGTTTTACGAGTACGTACATCAGATAGACGAATCCGGCGACGCTCAGAATAAGCAGTCCTGTAAACATTTCGCATCAAATTTTTTCAAACCAATCGACACATTTGTAGTAGAACCAGTAGCAGAACACGCCCAAGGCGCAGAGTGCGAGGAACGATACGATTCCATTCATCTCCTTTTCTTTTTTGAGTTAGATAATAATTTCGTAAAACCGCAAATCATCCGGCATAGCAGAAACATTGCGCCGCAGAATATCAGTATCAGGATCACGATTGCCATATCGGTTTCTTTTCGGGTTTTGCCGGATAGCATACGAAGGGGATGCCAAAACGCATGTCCCGGTTTTATTGTATTGAAAATGAATGAAATGTTGTTTTGGAGCGTGTGCTGAAAACAACGGCCGCCCTATCAAAATGATAAGGCGGCCGTCTCAGAATGATAGGCTGAACGGGGTGTCAGGACTTCATGCCGTAACTTTCGAGTTTGCGGTAGAGCGTGGCGATGCCGATGCCCAGCAGACGGGCCGCTTCGGCCTTGTTGCCCCCGGCGTATTCGAGTACCTTGAGGATGTGATGCCGTTCGAGGGCGTCGAGGGCCATCGAATCGGGGACCGCGTTCCGGTCGGCTCCGCTTTGGAACTCGGGCGGGAGCGTATCGGCCGTCAGTGTGCTGCCCTCGGCCATAATCATGCTTCGCTCCACGATGTTGCGCAGTTCGCGGACGTTGCCGTGCCATGTGTGGCGTTCCAGGGCGGCGATATAGGCGTCGTCGATTTTCTCGATCCGTTTCCCCATCTTGGCCGCGAACTGTTCCGCGAAATGACGGGCGTACTCCGCGATGTCTTTTTTGCGTTCGTTGAGCGACGGCAGCTGGATACGGAAAACCGAGAGCCGAAAGAAGAGGTCTTCGCGGAAATTGCCGGCGGCGATCTCTTTTTCGAGGTCGCGGTTGGTGGCGGCGATGATCCGCAGATCGACCTTCGTCGGACGGGTTTCGCCGATTTTGATGAATTCGCCGCTTTCGAGTACACGCAGCAGCTTGGCTTGCAGTTCGACAGGCATTTCGCCGATTTCGTCGAGAAACAGCGTGCCTTTGTCGGCCTCTTCAAACAGTCCTTTCTTGTCTTTCGAGGCGCCTGTGAAACTTCCGGCACGGTGTCCGAACAGTTCGCTTTCGAGCAGTTCTTTGGAGAACGCCGAGCAATTGACGGCTACGAACGACTCTTTGGCGCGCGGACCGGCATGGTGGATCGCCTGCGCGAAGACCTCCTTGCCAGTTCCGGTTTCGCCGGTGAGCAGGACCGAGGTATTCGTCGCAGTGACCTTGCGCGCCAGCGCGACGGCCTGCCGGAGGGCTTCCGACGAACCGATGATGCGGTCGAACGAATGTTCGTCGGAGAGTTTCTCCTCGAATCGTATCAGCCGGCGCTGCATCTGGGCTTTCTCCGCGGCCCGGTTCAGCAGCGGGAGTATCTTGTTGTTGTCGTCGCCTTTGGTGATGTAGTCGAACGCTCCGTTTTTGATGGCCTGCACGCCGTCGGGGATGTTGCCGTAGGCCGTGAGCAGAATCACCTCGGCGGACGGCGCGATTTCTTTGATTTTTCCGACCATCTCCACGCCGTTGCCGTCGGGCAGCTTGACGTCGCACAAGACTACGTCGGGGTCGTACTGCCGGAGCATTTTGAGTCCTGCGGCGCAGTCCGGGGCCTGTGCGACCTCGTAGCCTTCGAGTCCGATGATTCGGGCCAGAAGCCCGCGCAACTGTTGTTCGTCGTCGATAATCAGAATTTTTGCCATGGTTTTTCGGGGCGGCCGTGGGATAACGGAGGGCCGTATCGGGAACAAATATACGCATTTATCGCTTTTTCCTGCGGGAGCGGATCTATTTTGTCGTATGCCCGGGTGTGGTCCGGAGCGGCGTGTCGCTGCGTAAATGATTGAGTGCTATTTTGTTAATCCTGCGGTCGGGTGCGCGGCGAACCGTTGGAATTTTGTATCTCCCGTGTATGCTCAGGATCGGATAATGGCGTATAAAACGGGCTGAAACTGCGGAATTACAGCTTGTTATTCGTATCTTTGTTGCGTAATTCACGAAATCCCGCATATGAAGAAATTTTATTGCCTGTTTATCCTTTTGTTTTTGCCGCCGGTGATTGCCGGCGTCCGGGCGCAGCCGCAGCAGCTCAGAATCGAGGTCACGCCTTCGTGCCCGACGGTATTCCAGGAATTCGAGGTGGCATATACGGCGGACCGCAAAATCGAGTCGATTGCGCCGCCGCGCTGGGGAGCCTTGACGCTGGTCCGCGAATTGGGGCTGTCGCACGGCTCGCAGCAGTGGATCGTGAATGGCGTTCAAACCAAATCCGAAATTTATTCCTATCGTTACCTGGTCCGTTCGCGTGTGAGCGGAGAAGTCTTCGTGCCGGGCACGACGGCTGTTGTCGGCGGGCAGGAGCGCCGTTTTGAAAGAAAGGGCATTACGGTGCTTCCCGATTCGGCGCGCCGGGAGCCGCAGTGCCGGCTGGAGCTGGATTCGGCGGCTATGGCGGGCGCGGGCGGATGTATTGTCCGTCTGATCTGCGATCGGAAACCCGATAAAGCCGATCCGGTGCTGGTGCTGGACGATACGGAGACTTACACCCCGTTTTCAAGCAGTTATTCCAGCAAAAACGGGCAGGAAGAGTGTATATACAGATACCGGATCGACGTGAGCGAGACCGGAGACCATACCTTAACGCCGCGGCTGTCGTTCGGAGGAAAACCGTTCGACGCTCCCTCTTATGTCATCTGGCTGAAAGGAGAATCCGGTCCCCGAAGTGCTGAGACCCCGGCTCCCGGCCGGATGTGGATCGTGTACGCTTTTTTGGGTGCGCTCGCTTTTCTGTGGACGCTAATTTTCGTGCGCGATCATACGGTCGCCGCTGGACGGAACGCTGTCGTTTCCCGTTTCTCGTGGCATGTATATTTCGTTGTGACGATTACCCTGCTTTTTGTCGGGCTTAGTATCGTGTCTGTCAACGGTGCCGTCCGCGTGGAGGGCGGATCCCGGCTGCTGGTTTATGGCGGGATGCTCCTGATGCTGTTCTGTGTCTGCTGGCTGGTGTTCGGGGAACTGAGACGCTCGGCCGTAAGATTGTGTATCGACGGCGGCACCCTTGCCGTTACATCGTTCGCGGGACTGGGATTCACGCGCAGATACGATCTGAAGAGTTTCGACGCAATCACTTCGTCGCTGCTCGCCAGTCGGGGCGGTACGTACGAATACCGCTATCTGATGAAAGCCGGCAGGCGCGTCGTCCGCGTCTCTTCGTTTTACCTCAAAAATTATGGAGAGGTTTCCGAAGCATTGTCGAAACACTGCGCTTACAAGAGCAGCCGCCCGGTGAATCTCTGGCTCGAAATGAAAGAGATTTTCCGCTGAACCTGCTTGTGCCGCGGGAATTGTCTCCGCGTAGTTCTGATCGGAAAACGGATATGAAAAAGCCGGACCCTGTAAAAAGGTCCGGTTTTTTTCGTTTGCCGTTCTGTGTTATGCTTCTGCGTCGGTCTTCGAATACTCCGAAAATTCGCAGCCGAAACGCTCTACGAGCATGTTGTCCATCTCGTCGGCCCGCAACGCGAGTCCGACGAGATTTTTGCGGATTTCCTCTTCCGATTCGTCCGTGATGTCCGCCAGGTGGATGCGGTAGGCGATGTAAATCTGCCGGCCTTCGATTCCCAGCTTGTAGGGGCCGAAATCCTCGCTGAGCATATAGTCCAAGACGTTCTCCACGTCCTTCTTCGGCAGCAGGTTGATCGGCGAGGTCGAGAAGAGATAGTTGCTGTCGTATACGAATGTGCGGATTTCGGAACTGCCCTTATGGAAGAGCCACGAGTCGTATCCGTCGCGTGCAAGCACCGGATTGACGCCCATTTCCTGAATCGCGCTTTCGACGAATCCGCCCAGCGGCGACAGTTCGCGCTCGTCGAAGACGCCTTCGGGCAGCTTGTCGCCGCACGAAGGGCAGAATTCCTCTTCCTCGCAAATCAGTTCCTCGCAGCTGCCGCATTGTACCTGGAATGTCGTACGGTCCAATTCGCCGATTGATTCGAGCAGTCTGTGCAGGGTTTCGACGCGGATGCCGAATCCCATGTTGTCGGCCTGCGTGAATTTGCTGACCGTCACGCCGACCACCTCTTCTTTGTCGTTCAGGATCGGGCCGCCCGAGTTACCGGGGTTCACCGCGGCGTCGGTCTGGATGTAGTATTTGCCGTCCATGAGCTGTTTGGGCGACGATACCGAACCTTCGGTGATGGTGAAAGGCATGCCGTACGGATATCCCGCGACGTACACCTTGCGTCCGATGGTGAGCGTATCGTCCGCTGCGAGTGCGATTTCGGGCAGCGCCGAGAAGTCGCCTTCGGCGGACAGCAGGGCGATATCCTGCGCCGGGTTGACCAGCACGACTTTCGCCAGGTAGGGATTGCGGTCGTTGTCGTGGATGGCGACGGTGCGATACCCCTCGACGACATGGTAGTTCGTTACGAAAAGATCGTAACCTTTCAGGTAGAAACAACTGCCGGAGCCGCCCGAGTGGGTTACTTTGAATACCGACTTGTAGATATTGTTATGTTCCATGGATATACGGATTTTGAGCTGTTATTTTTGTTGTCCGAGAGCCTGTTCCATCATTTTCTGCTGAAACTCCTGCGCCAGCCGCATGTATTCGGCCATGTCGCCTTTCATCAGGGCCTGCTGCATTGCGGCCTGCATTTCTGCGACCTCTCCCTGCATGGCGGCGGCCATCTGCTGGACCTGTTCCACGGCGGCGGCCGCAGCGATTCCCAATTCTTCGGTTTCCTCGTCGTCGTCCGCCGTCAGGTCGTCGTCCATCACCTTTTCTAATGCTTCGAAAAGAATCTCCGACGCATCCTCCATCGACTTTTCGGCCGATTTGCGCAGCGCATTGGCGATCACGGCGTTCAGGTCGTCCTGCACGTCGTTGTAGAAATACATCTCGTAGAACTTATAGAGTATGCGCACCGTACTCCGTTCGTAATTCTCCGCTTCGATGGCTTCTGCCGCCTCTTTGTAGACATCCTTGAAATTTTCCTGTACGTTGTTCAGCGACGAACGGCGTTTGGTAGAAACCAGCGTATCGACGAAATAGAGGTCGTGTGCCAGCTCTTCGCGGGACATTGCCTGCAGCCGTTCGAGGAACGCCTTGCCTTTGGTTACCAGTTCGGCCACGGGCAGTTCCTTGTCCATGTCGTCGATAGCCTTCTCTAGGTCGTTCATCAACTGGCCCTGCGGCTGGGCGAAATAGGAGATTTTGTAGAATGCGATGTCGATCACGTTCCATGAGTAGCCGTATTTGCGGTCGGCTTCATACTCTTTCACGATTTCGAGCGTCTCGCGGCAAGTCTGCTTTATCGCTTCCTGAATGCGTGTCACCTCTTCTTCGGAATAAGGCGTCACCTGCGGTTCATAGCTGCGTTTGGCGCCGAATTTTGTACAGAATTCATCGTCGTAGCGGTCCCCGATATGGCAGATGTTGCGCAGGATGAAATAGAGTTTGTGCGGATGGCTCTGCGAGAGCGGGCACACATATTCCATCTTCAGTTTGTCGCCTTCCTTGCGGAATCTCGGCAGCAGCAGTCGGTTGATGTTCAGGTCTGCAACCTGGCGCAGCATGGCGACGCGGCCCTTTTCGGGCAGTTCCAGAAAGTCGGCGCTGATATGCAGTTTGCCCTCTCCGATGCGGATGTTTACCAGAATCGAACCGTGAGGAATATGGAATTCCGTGCCTTCGGCGTTGCCGTATTTCGTGCGGAACTCCGGGTTCAGGTGATCGAGCAGCAGTCGGAACGCTTCGAGGTGTTTGCCCTCGTTGTAGTTGTCGATAGCCTGCTCATAGGCCTCCGTATTGACTTTGCTCTGCGTGGAGTTCAGTACCGGAGCGACGAATGAGTGTGTAGTTTTCATAGTTTTCGTATTATCGGAATGTCCTTATGGGACATCGGGATATAAAATTAGAAAAAATCGGCGGAAATCTCCTCTTTTCAGGTGAAAATTTAATTTTCTTCGATCGAAAGCGTGCCGTCGGGCTCCACGGTCACTTTGGCTTCGTAGTAAATATACGAAGTTTTGCCGGCGCTGGTCTCCGTTTCCTTGCCGTCCTCGGTGAAGCAGACGATGAACGAAGTGTGTTGTTTGCCCAATTCTTTGTTTCTGTTGTAGTGCGACATTCCGGCCGGGACCTCTTCCGCGATTTCGTAACGGCCTACCGATTTGTAGGAGTGTCCTTCGGGAAGCATCGTCTTGGCCTGGGCGATCTGGGCGGCGATCTGCTTGGGATCGAGTTTCGAGAGGTCGATGCCGACGGTCGTTTCGTATTCGGGCGCCTCGAACGTACTCTGTACGTCGCGCAGGTCGGTAGGTTCCAGGCCGTTCATATAGTAGGACTGGCTGAATGCCTGATTGTCCTTGTTTACCAGTTTCACCGTCACGAGGAACAGGTTGTCGGACAGCGTTTCTCCCTCCATAAACGTGAGCGAGTAGATTTTGAACTTGTCGGAATCGACGCTCTTTTTCGTGAGTTCGATGGCCTTGGCATAGCTGGCTTCGGCATCGGTCGGATAACCTGTTAAAGTAGAGCAGGAAGAAATCGTTGCGGCAACGGCTGCGGCTGCGGCGAGGTGTTTGAAAATCTGGAGCATTGTTGTATTCGTTTAAATTTGTTTTACATAGTAAAAGCTAAAAAAAGGGAGCAGAGAACCAGGATGGCGGAGAGGACCATCATGCCGATCCGGTAGCCTTCGAGGCCCCATATGCGGTAGAGCCATACCAGAATTCCCAGCGGACGCGTACCTGTGTCAGGTTCGACGAGCCATTTCCAGCGGCGCAGGCTTCCGTAAAACAGGGCTGCCCCGCCGGCGGCCAACAGCAGGTAGGCGGTCATGGCGTTCATGCCGGCTTCTGCGATTGAAATGTCGTTCATGGTTTATGGCAGCAATTGGATTACAGATTGTCTTTTTATTTTAATCCTTCATTGTATGGTCACGTTGCCTGCGTCGTCGGCCCTGAAACGGAACGCCGGGTATTCGGTTACCCTTACGCTCTTGCCCATGCGGCTCGTCGAAACGCCCTTGCCGTCCGTCGCGATCGTAAAAACGTGGCTGAGGCCGTCGCCCTTCCTGACGATCGTGTGATCGGCAACGGAGATGAATTCATACCCTTCCGGAATCATTTGTTTGGCCGCCTGGTAGCAGGCGACGATCGTCGCGGGCTTGATTTCGCCGGGACGGATCCACTCCATGCGGTCGAATTTCACCTTCCGTATGGAAACGTCGCCGCCCGCTATGGGTTCGATTTTACGCGCCGGCGAGTAATCGAAATATTTGAGCAGGCGCATCGGTTTGTTGTCGGGACCCAGCATCCGGTATTCGATCATGGCCAGCGTGTTGTTCAGCTGGCTGTCGTTCCAGGATATATTATAAACATGGTACTGCGTGGTGTCGATCTGTTCTGCATATACGCTTGCGACGATTTGCGCCACGTTTTCGCAGTCCATGGCCCGTTGGTTCGGACCGCAGCTGCAGGCCGTAAGCACCCCTGCGCATAGGAACGCCTTTATGAAGAGTTGTTTCAGCATGTGGGATTGTGTTTGCGGACCGGCCGGAATTCCGGCCGGCATGTTATTTACTGAAATTGGATTTGAACACGTCGAACGCATCCGCATTTTCGAAGAATGCGCCGCGGATAACATATTGCTCGGCCGGCAGTGAAATATTGAATTCGTTCTCCTCTTCGTCGAATTTGGTGTATTCCACCTCCGAAAGCAGAAACGACTCATTGACGACCTCTTTTTTCTTGACGACGGGAATCGTCACTTTGTCTCCGTCCACGGTGATTTCGCCGCCCTGGGCGATGAGTTTGCGGGCCTGCATGATCTCCCGGACGGTAAACGCCAGAAGCGCAAGGCCGCCGATTACGAAGATGATCGTGACGGCCGTCGGGCCTAGGATGCGCATGCGGCCGATACGGATGCCGAAAGGATAAACCAGAGGTACGATGACCATGCCTGCGCCGATAGCCAGCGAAGAGATCGATCCGCTGAAAGGGTTCTTGGGGGTGTAATTGAATTTCTGCATTTCTTTTTATGAATTTGGGATTAGTAAATTTTGCATTATCGTTCCTTAGGCGCTCCTGTGAAATCTGAAATCACAGGCCTTGTATGGTGTGCAAAGTTAAACTCCCCGCGGTTATTTTCGGAGGTTTGCAGGGGGATATTGAAATGTACAGGACATTTTTCAACAGGTTGATTTACTGCTGTTTTTGTTCGTATGACACAGGACGGCAGGGGTATATTTTACAACCGGGACAGGATCTCTTCCAGTGTGGAACCTTTTGCGGAAGCCAGTTTCTCGGTGCGGATGCGCTTCAGCCGTTTTTTTACCGAATCCTTTTCCAGGCAGACGACGCTTGCGATTTCGGCCTGCGACAGATGCATGCGCACCATACAGCAATAGCGGATGTCATCGTCGTTCAGCGTCGGAAATTGCAGGCGGAGCCGGACCGTGAAATTGTCGAAAACGGCGTCGGCATGGGTGAAGATCGTCTTCCAGTCTTCATCCGACATGCGGCATTTTTTCGCCTCTCCCTCCTGCCGGACCTGTGCGATGAAACGGCTGTTGAGCTGACGGAAAAAGGTCGTGCGCAGTTGCTCTTCCTTGCGCCGCATGGCGTCGAGTTCGTTTTCCTGCCGCATGATGCGCTTTTGCTGGGCGAATTCCCGCAGTTTGGTGCGGTGCCACAGGCGCAGGCCGAACCATGCCCCGAGCAGCATGAACGCCGCGCATATCAGAATCGTTTCATAGACGATGCGCTCGCGGTGTTGCTTTTGGCTTTGCAGTACGGCATTCTGGGTTTTGAGCTGTTCGTAACGCCAGAGTTTGCGGATGTTGAGTACTTCGGCGCTGTGTATTTCGTCGTCGATCGAATCCTTGAGCCGGATATAATGTTTCAGGGCTTTGAGACTTCTGGCCGCATCGCCTTTACCCTCCCATGCGTTCGCCGTGTTGAGCGCCCATAACGCCCTCGAAGTGAGGTGTGTCGAGTCGGCGCACATGCGGCGGGAACTGTCTATCAGCTCCAGCGCCGCGTTGTAACGGCCCGTGCGGTTGCAGATGTCGGCCTTGGTGTTTATCCATGAATATCTGGTCCATGCCGGTGCGTGTTCGAACCCGTTTTTCCAGTATTCTTCGGCTTGCTGGTACTCTTTTCGTTTCAGGGCGCTTTCGATCAGCATGGCCCACTTCGGGGAGGTATCCTCGGTTATGCCCTTTTCTTCGGCGAGTCTGAGCGCTTTGAGCGCATAATATTCCATGCTGTCGTGATTGACAAGCCCCAGGTAGGCGTGAGCTATGTCGCCGAGCGATATGCACATCCAGTCGTAGCGTTCCATGCTGTCGGCATAGATGTAAGCCTGTTTGGCATGGAGTATCTTCTCTTCGAAGAGATGCTGCTGGCCGCAGAACACGCCGAGCCATGTCTCCACGACGTAATGCCGTCTCCACTCCCCTTTCTGCGGCAGCATGTCGCGGCTTTTGAGCAGCAGCGTCATCGCTACTTCCGGCTGCTGGCGCTGCCGGGCGATCTTGGCCGCATAATAATAGGCCTTGTGTGCGGCGGCGAAGTCTTTGGTATGGGTGCTGTAGTAGTCGAGGGCGACATCCGAAAGCGTGTCGTCGATCATGCTCGCTCCCGTGAGCCACCGGGCTTGGGTCAGTACCAGCGCATAGTGCGCATAGTTGCGCCGGGAGAGTTTTTTCTCCGGGGACGGAACGCCCTCTAGAAGCCTTGCGGCGCTGTCGGGATGTTCCATGACGATCGCTTCGGCGTCGAGCAGGACGCCGGGAACGGGCTGACAGCCTATAGCTGAGGCGAACAGGAGTAATATGGCGGCAAGGCGGACGTGGTACATGCTAGTTTGTAATTATATACGGTTCGTCGCTCGGTGGGAGCTGGCCTGCATAATAATTGCTGTTTGGGAGCCAAAGATACAACTTTTGGCCTGAAAAATCCGCGTTTCGAAACATTTTTGACCCGAGCGGAATCGAGTATGGGTGGACGAAGGCATGGCAATTTCTTCCGCCCGCATCCGCAATCCGTTCGTTTGCCCTGCTTTGCGGAGTGAACCGCCTGCCTGCAGCCGTTTGTCGCCGCTGTCGTGGTTGCTTGCAACCGCTTCCCCTCCCTGCTGTCTGAATTCCGGTTTTCTGCCGATTCCGAACTTATAGTGGCTTCTGCCGCAGAAGTATGCTATCAATTAATTGATAGCATTTCCCGGAGTCGCAAAAATCGGATGAAAAAATATTTGGAGATATGGATATTGTCCGTATATTTGCATTAACAGAATTGTTAGATTAAATTGTTAATTCGAATAAAACCATGACGGAAACAACACAAACCAAGGAGCAGGCGATTCTGGCGGCGGCCGAGCAGGAATTCCTGACCAAGGGCTTCGGCGGAGCGCGTACGACCTCGATCGCGGCGGCGGCCGGTGTGACGCATGCCATGCTGCATTACTATTTCCGCACCAAGGAGAATCTTTTCGACCGGGTACTCGACGCGAAGATGCAGCTGATGGGCCAGTCCGTCCTGAAAGCCTTCGGGGATTCGGGACTTCCGCTGGCGGAGCGGCTGCGCAACGGTATCGTAAGTCATTTCGATTTCATCGTTGCAAATCCCGATATGCCGCGTTTTATCGTGAACGAGGTGTTTTCGCGCCCCGACCGTTACGAATCCATGCGCATGCGCATCCGCGAGATCACCGATACGCTGCTGCGCGACCTGCAGCGAGAGTTGGACGAGTCGGCCGCGCGCGGCGAAACCGAACCGATGGACGTGCGTATGCTGATGCTGGACATCATATCGCTCAATGTCTTTACGTTCATCGCCTACCCCATTATCGAGCCTATCCTCGGCGATTTCACCAACGACCGGGAACGGTTTTTCGAACGGCGCAAAGCCGAAATCATCGAGGTAATTACACGGCGACTAAAAAAATTATAATCCATGAAACGAATATTTCTGTTAAGCTGCTGCATTTTTGCGACGCTGGGCGCCCGTGCCCAACTGACGCTCGACGAGTGCCGTAGGCTGGCGCGGGAACACTACCCCGAAATCCGTCAGTACGACCTGATCCGGCAAGCGGCGGAATACACGCTGTCGAACGCCCGCCGGGCCTATCTGCCCCAGCTGTCGCTGACGGCGCAGGCTACGTGGCAGACTGCCGTGACCGACTTTCCCGATGCACTGAAAAATATGCTGACGCAGCAGGGAATAGCCATTCCCGGCCTGAACAAGGATCAGTATAAGGTGATGCTGGAGTTGAACCAGACCATTTGGGACGGCGGCAAGTCGGGCGCCGACAAGCAGGTGGCCCATGCGGAGTCGGCCGAACAGCAGCGCTCTACGGATGTCGATCTCTATGCACTGGAGGGACGTGTGGACGACCTCTACTTCGGAATCCTCCTGCTCGACGAGCGGATCGGGCAGATCCGGCTGACGCTCGAACTGCTGCGCAGCAATTTCGACAAAGTGCGTTCGTTGCAGCGAAACGGCGTGGCGATGCAGAGCGACGCCGACGCCGTGGAGGCCGAACTGCTCTCCGTGAATCAGCAGCTGATCCAGGTCGAAGCCTCGCGTGACAGCTACCGCCGGATGCTGGCGGTATTCATCGGCCGCGAATTGGATGCCGAACGGCTGGTGAGGCCTGATGCCGCAGAACCGGCCGCGGCGGAACCGGACCGTCCCGAGCTGGCGCTGTTCGATGCGAAAATCGACAAATTCGCCGCGCAGGAAACGCTCGTCAAATCTTCGACGCGGCCCCGCTTCGGTCTCTTCGCACAAGGCTATTACGGTTATCCGGGGCTTAACTTCATGCAGGACATGCTCTCGTCCGACTGGTCGTGGAACGCCGTGGTCGGCGTCCGCATGTCGTGGAACTTCGGCGGCTACTATACGCGGAAGAATTCGCTCGGTAAACTGCGTACGGCGCAGCGGCAGGTCGAGGTTCAGCGCGATGTATTCCTGTTCAACACGCGGCTCCAGACCACGGCGGAGAGCGGCGAGATCGTCCGCCTGCGCCGCGCCCTTGCCGACGACGACCGCATCGTGGCCCTGCGCCGCTCGGTGCGAGAAGCGGCCGAGTCGAAACTCCGCAACGGCGTGATCGACACCAACGACCTGCTGGGTAAAATCACCGACGAGGCGGCGGCCGCCACGGCCCGCAGCGCCCGTGAAATAGAGCTGCTCAAAGCGATTTACGAATTAAAACACACCATAAACCAATGAAACGAATCTGGATTTATACCGCAGTGCTGCTGACCGCGACGGCATGCGGCCGCGGCGGGGAGTTCGACGCCACGGGTACTTTCGAAGCCACCGAAGTCGTGGTCTCGGCCGAAGTCGCCGGGCGCATCCTCAGCTTCGGAGCCGAAGAGGGCGACGAACTCACGGCCGGACAGCAGGTCGGCGTGATCGACACCGTACAGCTCTACCTGCAAAAACTGCAATTGGAACGCAGCGCCGCTTCGGTACGTTCCAACCGTCCCGATATCGCCAAGCAGGCAGCATCGCTGCGTGAGCAGATTGCCAAACAGCGGACCGAACGCCGCCGCGTGGAGAACCTGCTGAGGGACGGCGCCGCCACGACCAAGCAGCTGGACGACATCGACGCCCAGTTGAAAGTACTCGAAGGGCAGCTGGACGCCCAG
>CAKVKI010000042.1 GCA_934754975.1 uncultured Alistipes sp.
ATTACAATCAGCCGGCTCCTCTGGGCGATAACCCTGCTTATTTCGCACAGCGCGATCTGGCGGGCTATGGCGAGTGGCGCGATTTCTTTTTGCAGGGTTCTTTGGCCCTGACGTTAGACGTTCCCGGCGTGAAGGGGCTTTCGCTCAAGGGACAAGTGGCCTACGACTACAAGACCACCGTACGCACCCGTGTGCAGAAACGTATCGTACACTATATCTATTCGGCCGATTCGGACACCTACACTGAATCCGTCAACGGCGCCTACACTCCCAATATCGAAGAACAAAACTGGATCACCACACGCTTCAACTTTCAAGGCTCCATTAACTACAAGAATACCTTCGCCGATGCACATAACGTCGCCGCGACTGTCGTATTCGAGCCGCGTAAGAACACTTCGCGTTATCTGCGCGCCCGTCGTTTCTATGAATCGGATCTCTTCACCACAGACAACATCGACCGTGCTCCGACCAAGAACTGGGAGAACAGCGGCAATACCGGAGAAGAAACCTTCGTGTCGATTGTAGGCCGCTTTAATTATGATTATAAGGGCAAGTATATGGCTGAGTTCGCGTTCCGCGAGGACGGCTCCTACCGTTATGCTCCCGATCAGCGCTGGGGTTTCTTCCCCGTCGTTTCGGCGGCATGGCGTCTTTCGGAAGAGTCGTTCATCAAAGACAACGTGCCGTTCCTGACCAACCTGAAGATCCGCGGTTCGTGGGGCCGTTCCGGTGAAGATGCCGGTAATGCTTTTCAGTACATTCCCGGATACAGCAGCTACCCGGGTGCCGTATTCGACGGCAGTTATGTGAACGGTTACGCCAGCACGGGCCTGATGAATGCCAATCTGTCGTGGGTGCAGACTGAAACTATCGACTTTGGTATGGACGTCAATTTGTGGGACGGTATGCTCGACTTCTCGTTCGATATCTATCGTCGAGACCGCGATGGCCTGTTGGCGACCCGCATGCAGGCGCTGACCAACACCTTCGGCGCAACGCTGCCTCAGGAAAATCTCAATGCCGACCGCACCGAAGGCTTCGAATTCATGGTCGGGCACCGCCACAGCATCGGCGACTTCTCGTGGGGCGTTTCGGCCAATATGAACTTCAGCCGGTCGAAAACGACCTATAAGGAGACCGCTCCCTACCGCAGCAGTATGGCGCGCTGGCGTGATACGGGCGCTTTGGGCCGCTGGCACGATGTGGGTTGGGGTTATATCATGGACGGTCAGTATCAGAATTACGACCAGATTCGCAATGGTGTGATCGAAACCGGCGACAGGGGTAACTCGAAAACCCTGCCGGGCGACTACATTCACCGTGACGTCAATGGCAACGGCATCATCGACGACGGCGACCGCGTACCGCTTTTCTGGACAGGAGCGCCAAAGATGACCTATGGCGCAACGCTCTATGCCAGCTGGAAAAGTCTCGATTTCAACATGCTTTGGTCGGGTGCCGCCAAGTATACGATCTCTCACAGCGGTATTCTGGGCGAAGGCATGACGCAGGACCGCACCAACTCGCCGGCCATCTATACCGACCGCTGGCATCTGGCGGATATTTACGATCCGAACAGCGAATGGATTCCCGGCCGGTTCCCCGCCATCCGCCGCATGAACGAAGACGACGGAGCCAACCGGCTCGAAACCGAAGTACGCCGCATCAATGCCTCCTATATGCGTCTGAAGAATGTCGAGATCGGTTATACCTTCAATCAGAAGCAGCTCAAGGGTTCGGGTCTTTCGAAACTGCGTGTGTACTTCAATATGACCAATCCGTTGGTTATCTGCAATAAGAACCTCAAAGGTTTCGACCCCGAGGCTTCCGATGCACAGGACGGTTTCAAATACCCGCTTTCCAAGTCGTATAACTTAGGCGTAAACGTAACCTTTTAACCAGATACGAATATGAAAAACATAAAAATATTACTGTTGGGACTTCTGGCTGTCGGAACGGTTTCCTGTGCCGATTTTCTGGATGTCGAACCCAAAGATCGGGTGACGGGCGATGCGATGCTGTCGAGCGACGGAGGCATTAAGGCCTATATGGCTGGTCACTACTATAACCTGCCGATGGAGGATTTTCGCTACAATTTCTGCAAGCAGAACGACAAAGGATTCGGCAACGGCAATCCCGAGGGCGGCAAAACGAACATGATGAGCGGTCCCGAGGCCACTCACAGCGAGTGGGGCGACCACATCGGAGAGACGAACCGTTATGAGGACTGGGTGCAGATATACGGCTACATTCGCGGTTATAACGAGCTGAAGGCCAATATCCCGAAGATGAAGCCGTCGAATCCGGCCACAATCACTCAGGTGACCGGCGAGTACTATTTTATGATGGCCTATGCTTATTTTGCGCTGGCGAAGCGTTACGGCGGTGTGCCGATCATCGATGAGCTGCAGGACTGGAACGGTGACTACGAGGCCGTGAAGGTCCCCCGCAGCACGGAGGTCGCCACTTGGAAGTTCGTGCTTGACATGTGCGACAAGGCTGCAGCCAGTCTGCCCGACAATACTTCGCAGGAGCGTGCAAACAAATGGACGGCCTATGCGCTCAAGTCGCGTGCGGCGCTCTTCGCTGCATCGGTCGGCAAGTTCTGGAACACAGCGCCGCTCGAAGGTGAGGCCGTAACGCAGAAACTGGTCGGTGGTTTTACCGATGCCGACGTGAAGTTCTTCTACGAAGAGTGTATCAAGGCTTCGGCCGAGGTCATCAAAAGCGGTAAATTTTCGCTTTACGGTGAAAATCCCGCTTCTGCCAAAGAGGCAGCCGATAATATCCACAAGATCTTTGTCGAGGGCGGAGGCATGTCGGAGGTGATATTGCTGCGCAACTACTACTATCCGGGTGTTTCGCACAACATGGGTAAATGGCACGAGCCGAATCAGTTGAGCGAGGAGTACGGCGGTCGTTTGAACCCGGTTCTCGACCTTGTGGAGTCGTATGCCGTGATGGATGAAAACGGCGGAGCGCAGTTTAATGTTCCGCTGAAGACCACCACCGACGGCAACGAGGATTATGCTGGGGAGAATTTCAACAAAGGGGTCAACTACCAGCGCTACGATGATCTGAATGCGATCTTCGCCAACCGGGACCCGCGCCTCTACGCAACGGTACTCCTGCCCGGTGAGCAGTGGGGCGGCAAAACCATCGTCATTCAGGGAGGTATCGTGAAGGCAGACGGTAACGTGATCTTCAAGACCAATGATGCATATGAATTCAATGGTGTTAAATATTACGGCAAGGGCGGCGAAAACGAGGATACCGACACTTCGGGCTGGTCGAATCGCCGCAGTAATGGAACTCGCACAGGCTTTCTGCTCAAGAAGTACATCACCGGCTTCAACGATCAGGTTTATGACCGCATCCTTACTCCGTTCGTCGACCTGCGCTACACCGAGGTGCTGCTGAACTATGCTGAGGCTGTGGCCGAGAGCGGCCTTGCTGATGCTCCGGGGATCATCACGGCCAAGGAGGCGCTCAACAAAGTACACCATCGTGCCGCATTCAAGGACGATTTGGAACTCACGCCGGAGCATGTTCGCTACGAACGCAAGGCAGAATTCGCACTGGATTACTATTCGGTGTGGGATTATTACCGCCGTCGTGAGCTGCACAAGATTTTCGACAATAGCTGGAAGCGTCACGGCCTGATGCCGATGCTCGATTTCCGTAACGGAAAACCCGAATACATCTTCGTGCGTCTTGAGATCGAGCCGGGCAATAATGCCAAACACTTCCAGCCGCTTGCCTACTACCGTCCGATTCCGGGCATCGGTGCAAATTCGTTGATTCAAAATCCTAATTACTAATAGTATATCAGATTATGAAAAGCATATTCCGATTTTTCGCTGCCGTTGCCGCGATAGCGCTCAGTATGTCGTTCGTGTCGTGCGAACTGGATAACAGCGATGGGCCCAACGCCCAGATCTACGGTGAGATCCGTGATATTGAAACCGGTACACTTATCGAGCAGGACCTCACCAGCGGCAGCCGTATTTGCTACGAAGAACTCGGCTTCGAGAATCCCGAACAGCAGTACATGAACTTCATGGTGAACGGTCAGTACCGCAATAACATGGTTTTCTCGGGCAAGTATGATATTTATTTTGCAGAACGAAATTTCGTCGCTCCCGAGAAACTGACGGCTTATCCGATCCATCCGGGAGAGAACCGTCTCGATTTCGAGGTACTGCCATATGTGCGCATCTCGAAGGTGAAAATTACGCGTGACGGTGGTGATATCCTGGCGGTCTTTACCGTGACGCCGACTGTCGATAACAAGGTCAAGGAGGTGGCTCTGTTCGGACATATAGATCGGGTTGTGGGCGCCCCTTTCGTGATGGCGAGTAAGAAACAATCGGTCGATGAATCCTTCAAGGGTGAGGGCCGGGAGTACACGCTCCGGCTGGAAGCATCGAGGTTCAAGAGCGGCGAAGCCTATTACTTCCGTGTAGGCGCCGTCGTCGATGCCCCCAACTCGAAGTATAATTATGCTCCGGCCCGGCGACTGACTATCTAAACCTCCGACGGGGAGCGGTACGCCCTCTGAGGATGTGCCCTCCCCCGTTTTTAATAAATATTTCCTATGAAAAAACTACTTTATATCTGGACGATTTTTTCGTGTACGTCGCTTTTTGCGGCAGCGGGAACAATCTCGTTGGAGAATGACCGGATCGCGGCGACGTTCGATGCGAAGAGCGGTGCGCTGGTCGGACTCGTCAATAAGGCTTCGGGCTGGAAAATCATGGACCGCGCCGTGCTGGGGCAGTCCTTCGAGCTGCTGCTGCCGCTCGAAGGCAAGGAAATGACCGAGCAGGACTATCGGTTCAACGTCGTGAAGGGTATCGAACAGCAGGCGCCCGTCATCGAGCGTTCGGGCGACCGTATCGTCTTCACGTGGAGCAACCTGAAATCGCCCTATCTGGCGGAGCCTGTCGATGTCACTTTTCGCGGGGAGGTCCGGCTGACCGACACGGGACTCGAATACGGCGGGGAGCTGATCAACGACAGCCGATATCCGGTCGAGTACGTCTCGTGGCCCTGCATCGGCGAGGTGTCGGTGCCCGACAAGAGCCAGCCGCTGCACCACAGTACGCGCAGCGACCGGCGCGAGTTGTTTCCGCATCACTTCAACCAGCACGGCTATTGGGGCGTGGATTATCCGACTTCGACCTACGAACTGCCCGAACGTTCGTACCTGCAGGTCAGCAACCGCGATCAGGGATTCATGTTCTACACCCGCGAAGCCGCGCCGCGCTGCATGGTCATCACCTCGTTCGAGCTGATTCCCGGTTTCGAGATTCGCAGCGTCAATCCCTACGAGGACGAGATCGACGGCGAATTGGTCCGCATTCAGTTCAAGTCCAATCAGGTCGTTTACAACAAGCCCGGCGAGCGGACGACGCTCGATCCGGTGCGTCTGGCTCCCTATGCCGGCCCGTGGACGGCGGGTGTGGATATTTACAGGAAGGACCGTACGCCCGACGATCCTTCGACGGCGCCCGCATGGCTGCGCGAGCCGCTTACGTGGTGGAAAGTAGGTATCGGCAGCGGCGACGACCTGCTGCGTTATGCGCGTCAGGCCGCCGGGCAGGGCGTAGGCGTGCTGCAGGTGCGCGGCTGGTACCGCGGCACCGACGCCGGCCGGATCGAGCAGGTCGCCGGTCTGGACGAGGCGGTTGCGGCTTGCCGGGAACTCGGCGTGCGCGTTGTGCTGGAGACCAACTGGTACGAGGTCAATACGCATATGAAGGCTTATGCCGGGAAGTACGAGCCTTTCGTGATGAAGGACCCCTTCGGCTGGGCCTACAACCGTTCGCTGCTCTGTTCGCTCGCACCAGAATTCCAGCAAATCGTAAAGCGCGAGTGGCTCTCGCTGCCGGCGCTGCGTGCGGCCGACGGCTACCTCAACAACGATCCGAACCATCGGGACAAGACGTTTTTCTGCTTCGACGAGAAGCACGGCCACCGCGCGGGCGAAGCCACGGCCAACGGCGTGCTGAAGCTGGACCGCGAAATAGCCGAGGCCGTTAAGGCGGACGGTGCGAAGGCGGCGCTGGGCTTCGGGTTCCTCGACAGCCAGCAGGCCTTCTATGACGGGTACTCGCTCAACGCTTCCGAAGGCGAGTGGGCCAAACGCCGCTACCTCGATCCGCTCACGCCGGTAATCGCCAAAGCCGAGGTGCGCCGCGCCCGCCGCGATATGAACCAGGCGTTGCTGAACCGCTTCAACATCGCCTTCGACCTCAATTTCCACGGCAGCCAGTTGAAAGACTATCCCCATATCGCCGAATACGGTCGCCGGATCAAGGCGCTGCGCGAGCGTTATGCCGCGGAACTCTGGAATGCGGAGTTCGTCGAGCGGCAGGGTGCGCAGGTGAACGGTCCCGACCTGGACTATTCGGTATTTGTCGGCCGGAACGGCAAGCGCGCCGTCGTTGTGGCCAATATGGGCACCGAGCGGGCGTCGAAGGCCGAGGTGACGCTTCCGGGCGCTTCCTCCGTGGCTTACGCTTCGCCCGAAGACCCGGCGCAGAAAACCTTCGGCGGCAGTGTCGAGATCGCTCCGCAGTCGGCAGTCGTGATTTTTGAAAAGTAAACCCCGATATACTATGAAGAGATTATTTTTGATACTGCTCGGCCTTGCCGCTGCGACGGTTGCTGCCGCCCAGCAGGTATATACGCTGGAAAACGACAGGATGCGGGCTGAAATCGACCTTGCCAGCGGCGCTCTGGTCGGCATGCAGAGCAAGCTGACAGGCTGGAAAATGCTGGAGAACGCTGCGGTCGGCCGGGCGTTCGAGGCCAATGTCAAACTTGCCGACGGACGGTTTTACGTCATCAACGAATCGTCGCAGGAGCGTCCCGAAGTGAAGATTTCGGGCAACGAACTGACTTTTGTGTGGAACGGCCTGAAGGCGGGTTCCGAGAAACTGGACATCGGTTTTCAGGGCCGTATCAGCCTGACCGACGACGGTCTGGTTTACAACGGCACGCTGGACAACGCTTCCGATGCTGTCGTCGAGCAGCTCACTTGGCCCTTCATGGGTGAAGTGACCGTGCCCGAAGATACGCAGCGGATGCTTTTCCAGTATTTCACCTACACCAAGTTCAATACGGAGGAACTCTATCCGCGTGAAGCCGGCATGGGCTGGAGCAACCTGCCGGAGCATGCGTTTACGCTGGTTCACAACACCAAGCAGGGGCTTTATCTGTCGAGCATGGACCACAAACTCGACGAATATATCCGCTGTATCTACGAAACTCTGCCCAGCGGGGATTATGCTGCGCAGGCCGGGGCCGCAACCTCGAAACGCGGGAACGGCGAACGCAACCTGATGCGTACGCAGATTAAGGCCGCGCGCATGATTTATCTCCAGCCGGGAGAGAGCCGCAACCTTGTTCCGGTCATTATGACTCCCTATGCGGGTACCTGGCACAAAGGCGCGGATATCTACAAGGCATGGCGGAAGACGTGGTTCGTGGAGCCGCACCGCGCCGCATGGCTCGACGAGGTCAACACGTGGCAGCAGCTGCAGATCAACTCGTCGGAAAGCCGCATTAACTTCAAAATCAAGGACCTGCCCAAATACGTGGACGAGGCCAAACGCTACGGCGTCAATGCCATCCAGCTCACCGGCTGGTCCTACGGCGGTCAGGACCGCGGCCTGCCCAACTTCTCGATCGACCCCCGTCTGGGTACGACCGAAGAGTTCCGAAAGGTGATCGCGGACGCCCAGAAGAAGGGGGTGAATATCCTGCTCTTCACCAAATTCACGTGGGCCGACCTGACGACCGAATACCACGAGAAGTACCTGCCGCACCGTGCGATCAATGCGTCGCTCGATCCCTATGTGCATCCGGGGTACAACTACAACACCTATACGCAGTTGATCGGCGTCAATACGCGCCGTTTCAGCATCCACTGCATGATGGACGATGAACTGCGCAGCATGCTCCATACCGAGTTCCAGAAGTGTCTCGACCTCGGGGCCGCGGGCATGGTGTACGACGAAAACCAGCACCATGCGGGCGCCATGCTCTGCTTCGATCCCAACCACGGACACCGGGTGCCCGGATTCAACTATCAGGGAGCCGATAAGCTGGGCCGCGAATTCTACGAGATGTGCCAGAAGTCGAACCCCGACTTCCTGATGGTCGGCGAGGGGTGCTACGACCTGCAGTCGCAGTATTACGGTACCTACACGCGCGCCGACTATTGGCATGAGCCGGTGCTGCGCTACATCGACCCGACTGTCCCGATCGCCTGCGCCGTGATCGACCACAACGACCTGAACCACGTCAATATGTGTCTGGCCGACCGCTATGCCATGAGCTACGAGGTGCGTAACTTCAAGGGGCATCTGGGCGAATTCCCGCGTGTGATGGCTTACGGCCGCAAGGTGGACAACCTGCGCAGGCGTTACGCCGACTTCCTGTGGAACGGCGAGTTCCTCGACGTGCTGGGTGCGACGGTCAAGGGCGACAATATCCGCTATACGGTGTTCAGGAACCTGAAAAACGGTAAGAAGGCCGTTGTCGTCTACAACGTCGATACCAAAAAAGCGAATACGGCGAGCGTAAGCATCGACGGTTCGTCCGCGCCGCTGGTCATGGCTTCGCCCGAAAAGCCCGCGCCCGCGAAGTTTACGGGTTCGGTGACGTTAGGTCCGCAGTCGGCGGTCGTGATTATGGAAAAATAAATTGTTCCGGACCGGAAAAGGGGAATAGTGCCGTGTGCGGATAACCGCATGCGGCACGGTTCCGGTCCCGACACTATCAACGGAAAACAAGACATACTTATGAAAAACAAATTGTCGGCGGTGCTGTTTGCCGCTGCGGTGCTGCTGGGGTGTGCGGGATGCGGCTCCGCGGAAAGCGGGTCTGCCGGAGAACCCGACCAGCGGGTTTTCGGATTCTATTACAACTGGTACGGAAATACCGAGGTCAACGGCAAGGAGGTCCACTGGGGCCACGGCGTGATCGGGAACAACAGCTACGACGGTCCTGCCGATTACATTCCCGGCGTGGATAACATCGCGGCCAATTTCTACCCCGAACTGAAAAACTACAGCAGTACCGATCCCGCGATCGTCGCGCGTCATGTGGAGATGATGGCCAAGGCGCGGATCGGCGTCGCGGTCGTGACGTGGTGGGGCGACAACGATTTCGGATCGCCGGCCCTGCCCGTGCTTTTCGACCAAGCGGCGAAGCACGGCATGAAGGTCTGCTTCCATATCGAGCCTTACCATGACCGCAATCCCGAAAACCTGCGCGCCAATATCGCCAAACTGCTCGGACGCTACGGTTCGCATCCGGCGTTTTACCGCATGGACGGACGCCCCTGCTTCTTTATCTACGACTCCTACATCACGCCGGCTTCGGAGTGGGCGCGTCTGCTGCAGCCCGACGGCGATCTGACGATCCGCGGCACGGAACTCGATGCGGTGATGATCGGACTCTGGGTCAAGGAGCATGAGGAGGATTACTTCACCGAGTCGGGCATGGACGGGTTCTACACCTATTTCGCCGCGACGGGCTTCACCTACGGTTCGACGCCCGCCAACTGGAAGAAGATGCAGGCGTGGGCCGAGCGCAACGGCAAGGTGTTCATCCCCTGCGTCGGACCGGGTTATATCGACACCCGCGTACGTCCGTGGAACGGCTCGACGACCCGCGACCGCGGGAACGGAAAGTATTACGACGACATGTTCGGCGCGGCCGTCGCCAGCGGTGCGCCCTACATCGGCATCACCTCGTTCAACGAGTGGCACGAGGGAACGCAGATCGAGCCGGCCGTGCCTTTCAGCTGCGACGCCTTCACCTACCTCGATTATTCGCCGCTGGCGCCCGACTATTACCTGACGCGTACCGCATACCTGATTTCGAACTGGAAAAAACAGCCGTTATGATGAAACATCTTTCGATGCTTCTCCTGTTTTGCTGTCTGGGTTTGCTCCCGGCGGCGGCCTCTTCCGGAGCTTTCGATCCCGTCGAGCTGGTCAATCCGCTCATGGGCAGCCAGTCCGTGCATCAGTTCTCCGCCGGAAATACCTATCCGGCGGTGGCGACGCCGTGGGGCATGAATTTCTGGACGCCCCAGACCGGCAAGATGGGCGACGGCTGGGCCTATACCTATACCGACACCCGTATCCGGGGGTTCAAGCAGACGCACCAGCCTTCGCCGTGGATCAACGATTACGGACAGTTCTCGCTGATGCCCGTCACCGGAACGCCCGAATTTGACGAGGAACGCCGGGCGAGCTGGTTCGGTCACAAAGCCGAGACCTCCAAGCCCTATTATTACAGCGTTTACCTGGCCGAGTACGACGTAGTGACCGAAATTACGCCGACGGACCGTGCCGCGGTCTTCCGCTTCACCTTCCCCGAAGGCGACGACTCCTATGTGGTCGTCGATGCTTTCGACAAAGGCTCCTGTGTGAAGATCGAACCCGAAAAACGCCGGGTGACGGGTTATACGACCCGCAACAGCGGCGGAGTGCCGGATAACTTCCGCAACTGGTTCGTCGTCGAATTCGACCGCGACTTCGAATATGCCGCGACTTTTGCCGACGGAGAGCGTTCCGAGGCCCTCGAACAGCAGGCCGGGCATGCCGGCGGCATCGTCGGCTTCCGGACCCGGCGCGGCGAGCAGGTGACGGCGCGCGTCGCGTCGTCGTTCATCTCGCCGGAACAGGCGCTGCGCAATCTGCAGGAGGTCGGGGGACGCGGTTTCGACGAGGTCTGCGCCGCGGCGAAACAACGCTGGAACGATGTGCTGGGCCGCATCGAGATACGGGAAGGCGACTTGGACCATCGGCGGACTTTCTATACGTGCCTCTACCGCTCGACGCTGTTTCCGCGCAAGTTCTATGAATTCGACGCGCAGGGAAAGCCCTGGCACTACAGCCCCTACAACGGCGAAGTGCTGCCCGGCTACATGTATACCGATACCGGGTTCTGGGACACGTTCCGCTGCCTGTTTCCGCTGCTCAACCTGGTTTATCCCTCGGTGAACCTCGAAATTCAGGAGGGGCTGGTCAATGCCTACCGCGAAAGCGGGTTCTATCCCGAGTGGGCCAGTCCGGGGCACCGCGACTGCATGGTGGGCAACAACTCGGCTTCGGTGGTGGCGGATGCCTATCTGAAGGGCATTCGCGTCGAAGATACGGCGACGCTCTATCGGGGCCTCGTGGACGGAGCCAATAAGGTGCATCCGTCGGTGCGCTCGACGGGCCGCTGGGGATACGATTACTACAACCGGCTGGGGTATGTGCCCTATGACGTCGGGATTCGTGAAAACGCCGCCCGTACGCTCGAATACGCCTATGACGACTGGTGCATCTACCGCATGGCCAAGGCCCTCGGCCGCCCGCAGGAAGAGGTGGACCTCTACGCGCAGCGCGCCCGGAACTACCGCAACCTGTTCGATCCTCAGACCAAACTGATGCGGGGCCGCAACGCCGACGGCAGTTTCGCCGAGCCTTTCTCGCCGTTCAAGTGGGGCGACGCCTTCACCGAAGGCAACTCGTGGCACTACACCTGGTCGGTGTTCCACGATCCGCAGGGACTGATCGACCTGATGGGCGGCCGGGAACGGTTCGCCGGGATGCTCGATTCGGTATTCGTCGTGCCGCCGGTCTTCGACGAGAGCTATTACGGCAGCGTTATCCACGAAATCCGGGAGATGCAGGTGATGAATATGGGCAACTACGCCCACGGCAACCAGCCGATTCAGCACATGATTTATCTCTATAACTATGCGGGGCAGCCGTGGAAGGCGCAGTATCGCCTGCGGCAGGTGATGGAGCGGTTCTACTCGGCCACGCCCGACGGCTACTGCGGCGACGAGGACAACGGCCAGACTTCGGCGTGGTATGTCTTTTCGGCGTTGGGATTCTATCCCGTATGCCCCGCTTCGGACCAGTATGTACTCGGATCGCCGCTGTTCGAAAAGGCGGTCGTCCATTATGAGGACGGACGGCGGACAGTCATCACCGCCGCCGGCAACGGACCGGGCAGCTGCTATGTGGAGTCATTGAAAGTCAATGGCCGCAACTCCTCGAAGAACTACCTGACGCACGGAACGCTGATTGCAGGCGGGAAACTCGAATTCGGCATGTCGGACCGTCCCGATCTGTCGCGGGGAACCGCGCCTTCGGACGCGCCTTATTCGTTCTCTTCGGAATTTTAGACGGTCGCCGGGGCCTGTTTCCGGCTCCGGCGCTACTGGTTCTCCTTGGAGTCCGACAATACTTTTTTCCGGTACTCGACCGGGGACATGTTGATGATCTTTTTGAACTGTCTGTTGAAGTTCGAGAGGTTGTTGAAGCCCGATTCGTAGCAGATCTGGAGAATATTGTAGTTGTCTTCGAAAAGCAGTTTGCAGGCGTGCCCGATACGCACTTCGTTTACGAACTCGATGAACGTTTTGTGCGTGCGCTCCTTGAAATATTTGCAAAAAGCCTGCGGGGTCATGTTGGCGATTCCGGCGATGTCTTCCAGCGAGATATTCTCCTTGTAATTGATGGTGATGTATTTGAAGACCTTGTTCATCCGCTTGACCTTCTCTTCGTTGAGGACATTGTTGAACCCATAGGAGGAGAGTCCGGTATACTCCTTGGCCGAGAGCCGCTGCAGCAGTTCGAGCAGCGCCATGCTCCGGTCGAACTCCTTCATGTGCAGCATCGCTTCCATCTCTTTGCCGATGCATGCCGTTTCGCTGTCCTTGAAGCTGAGTCCCAGTTCCGATTTTTTCAGCAGTTCATTGATCTCGGCAAAGGGCGCCAGTTCGAAGAAACCCGTGCCGAAAACGTCTTTCGGGAAGTGGATCACCACCTGGTAATCGGTGTCGGTTCCGGAGCCTGCGGTCCGCTTGTTTACCAGCCAGTTGTGGGGCAGATTCGGCCCCAGCAGCAGGATTTCCGTACCGCTGATACCTCCGAAATGGCTGCCGACGTGCTTGATGCCGTTGTCCATACGGATAAATACCAGCTCGTATTCGAGGTGGATATGCCACGGGACATGGACGTTGTAAAAAAACTCTTTCTTGATGTTGTAGAGCGATTTTATCAGCGGGACCTGTTCGTATTTCGGTTTCATGGTTCGGATGGTTGGTTATTAATTGCAAATATAGTATTTTATATTAAAATAGTATTACTACTGGTTAAATTTATAGCTGTAAGGCCGGTAGGCGGTCTGTAATTTTGTAATACGCCCGTCGTCCGGATAGACCGATATTAATTGATTCGACTGATTGCCATGTTAAAAAACATACCATCCGTACTGTCGCCCGAATTGCTGAAGATCCTCATGGAGATGGGGCACGGCGACGAACTCGTTTTGGGCGACGCCAATTTTCCCGCGGCGTCCACCGCCCGGCGTCTGGTGCGCGCCGACGGACACAGCGGCCCCGAAATGCTCGAAGCCATCATGCGGCTTTTCCCGCTGGACACCTTCGTTCCCCGGCCTGCGGCGCTGATGTCGGTCGTTCCGGGAGACGACTATGCGCCCGAACTGTGGCCCCGCTACGAGGCGATAATCCGTGCGGCGGATCCCAACTTCGCAGGCTTCGAGATGCTCGAACGCTTCGAGTTCTACCGCCGGACCGCCCAGGCCTATGCCGTCGTGGCGACCGGCGAGTCGGGCCGTTACGCCAATATAATCATCAAGAAGGGGATCCTCTGACGGAGGGCCTTCCGATCAATCTGCCAACCTAAAACTACCGATTATGAAAATGTATCTGTTTTTTGTCTGTCTCGTCGCGGCGATGGGCGGACTGCTCTTCGGATTCGACACCTCCGTCATTTCGGGGGCCATCGAATTCATGCAGTCGCCCGAAGTCTTCCACCTGACGCCGCTCGAAAAGGGCTGGGCCGTGGGG
>CAKVKI010000043.1 GCA_934754975.1 uncultured Alistipes sp.
GCTATTCGATCGCCAATTCGCACAAGAAACTGGAGAGCATGGCCCCCTACAAGCCCGATTTCATCGTGGCCAACTGTCCCGGATGCGCGATGTTCCTCGACAAGTGGCAGTACACGATCGCCGAGATGGAGGGGACGACTTACGGCGAAAACGGGCACGGGATTCCTGTCCTGACCTACGAAGAGATGGCCGGGCTGGTACTCGGTTACGATCCCTGGGCACTGGGTATGCAGATGCACCAGGTCGATGTCGAGCCGCTGCTGGACAAGATGGGCGTCGAGTACGACCCCGCGGCCAAATACCTCGGCCGCAACGGAAAATATATCGGTAAACCTGCGTCGGCGGTGGTGAACTGCTGCCCGACGGATACAATATACGACATCAGAGAGTAATGAAACGAGTGGCAGTCATAGGCGGCGGCGTTGCGGGCATGCAAACGGCCCTGCGTCTCGCAGAACAGGGGATCGAACCTGTAATCATCGAAAAGGAGGCCGAACTGGGCGGCAAACTCCGGGGCTGGCATGTGCTGTTCCCGTCGTTTACCCCGGCGTCGGAAATACTCACCGAACTGCGCCGCCGCATCGCGGAGCGCGGTATTGAAACGCTGATGCAGACCGAAGCCGCCGGGTTTACCCGCGAAGGCGTACGGCTGACCGACGGGCGTACGATCGCGTGCGACTCGGTGGTGGTGTGTTCGGGATTTACGCTCTTCGACGCGTCGATCAAGGAGGAGTACGGTTACGGCATTTACGACAACGTCTTTACGACGGTGGACGTCGAGCGCATGCTCAACGAAGGCCGTGTGGCCAAGGCCGACGGCTCGCGGCCCAAACGCATCGCCTTCCTGCACTGCGTGGGTTCGCGCGACGAGAAGGTCTGCCAGCAGCACTGCTCGAAGGTGTGCTGCATCACGGGTGTGAAGCAGGCGATAGAGATGAAACAGCTGTTTCCCGACGCCGACGTTTTCAATTTCTACATGGATATCCGCATGTTCGGCCCCGGTTACGAGGAGATGTACCGCGAGGCGCAGCAGAATTACAATATCCACTTCATCCGCGGTCGTATTTCGGAAGCCAGTCCGATGATCGACGGCCGCGTGCAGATCAAGGCCGAGGATACGCTGACGGGACGCCCGCTGCGGATGAGCGTCGATATGCTGATCCTGATCGTCGGCATGCGGGCCAACGACGACAATGCCGCGCTGGCCGAAGGCGCGGGCCTGAACCGGGCGCAGAGCGGCTTCATGGCGCCGCGCGATATGTTCCTGGGCAATGTGAAGAGCAATGTGGAGGGCATCTTTTATGCCGGAACCGTCACGGCTCCGAAGAATATCGGCGAATCGTTGAACGAAGCAACGGCCGCTGCCGACGCCGCGGCCCGTTATCTGGGGGCATAGCGTATGGCGGCGATCAATTTCGGATATACCATCTCCAAGCCGCGGGCGATCGACATCGACCGCAACAACCTGCGCAAGAGCGACGAGATACTCCACGAAATGCCGGAACTTCAGGCCTGCATCGGATGCGGGGCCTGCACGGCGGTCTGTACGGCCGGCAACCTCACGGAGTTCAATTTCCGCAAGGTACACACCCTCGTCCGCCGCGGCGAGTATCAGGGGGCTTACGAGGAGATGAACAAGTGCATGCTGTGCGGCAAATGCCGGCTGGTGTGCCCCCGCGGTATTAACACGCGCGGCGTGGTGATGCTTATCAAACGTAAACTGGGAGACTTCTGACGATGACTTTTTTCGCACCATTCTGCATACCGTTCATGGCCGGCGCGGCTGTAATGCTCGTCGTACTGCTCTGGAAGTGGGGTTCGTGGCTCTACCTGCTGCCCCGCGCCGACAAGAAACGGATTCTGTTCGGACTGCCGACGCGCCGCACCCTGGCGGCCGCATGGGAGGTAATCAGCGAATCGCTGCTGCACCGCCGTATCTTCAAGGTCAATCCGCTGCTGGGTTATATGCACATGAGCCTGGCTTTCGGTTGGTTCCTGCTGATCGCCGTGGGGTGGATCGAGACCATCGCTTACCTCGGATTCCGTTATGTGCCACTGCAGGGGCATGTCTTTTTCAAATATTTCGCCACGGGGCTGGAACATAAGCCCGTGTTCGACTTCCTGATGGACCTGCTGCTGCTGTTCGTCCTTTCGGGCGTGGCGCTGGCCTGGGGCAAGCGCGTTTACTCGCGGGCGATGGGCATGCGGCGTACGACCAAACACGTGCTGGGCGACCGTGTGGCCCTTTCGGCGTTGTGGTTCGTCTTCCCGGTGCGCCTGATCGCCGAGAGTACGACCTGCGCCCTCTACGGCGGCGGGGGATTCCTGACCGGATCGTTCGGCGCGTGGATGTCGGAACACGTCAGCACGCTCGCGCTGATGAACCTCGAAAGCGCGGCATGGTGGGTTTACTCCGCATGTCTCGGTATTTTTTTCGTGGCGTTGCCGTTCTCGCGATATATGCATATCTTTACCGAAATTCCCCTGATCTTCCTGCGGCATTATAAACTCCGCTCGACCGAAAAGGAGGGTTCGTTCGATCATTTTCAGGTCGAAGCCTGCTCGCGCTGCGGCATCTGCATCGACCCCTGCCAGTTGCAGAGCGTGCTGGGAATCAACGACGTGCAGTCGGTCTATTTTCTGCGTGACCGCCGTTACAGGATGTTGCGGCTGGCGACGGCCGACAACTGCCTGATGTGCGGGCGTTGTGCCGAAAAGTGCCCTGTGGGCATAGACCTCAATACGCTGCGGCTCAACTCGCGCGATACGATGCGCAATGTGCCCGACGAGAAGCGCTACGACTATTTCAAAGGGCTGGACCGCTCTTCGGGAGAGGGCAAGGTGGGTTATTTCGCGGGATGCATGACCCTGCTTACGCCCCGTACGATGTCGGCGATGGACAAGGTGTTCCGCGCAGCGGGTGAAGAGGTGTGGTGGGCCGACCGCGAAGGCGGCGTCTGCTGCGGCCGTCCGCTGAAGCTGGCCGGCGAGACCGATTCGGCGCACAGGATGATGCGCTACAACACTGAACTGTTCCGCAGGCACGGCATCACGACGCTCGTGACCTCGTGTCCGATCTGCCTGAAGGTTTTCCGCGAGGATTACGAACTGGCCGGAATCGAGGTGTTGCATCATTCGGAATATATCCTGCGCCTGATCCGGGCCGGACGGCTGGATGTCGCGCACGGCTCGACGCGCTTCACCTACCACGACCCCTGCGAACTGGGGCGCGGAAGCGGTATTTACGACGAACCGCGCGCCGTGATCGAAGCGGTGGGCGAACTGCTCGAACCCGCGCAGACGCGCGAAAATGCGCCATGCTGCGGCTCCTCGGTCGCCAATACGGCTATTTCCGACGGCCAGCAGGTGCGCCTTGCGCAGGCGGTCGCCGAAGAGCTGGAAGCCACGGGCGCCGAGGTGATCGTGACGGCCTGCCCGCTCTGCAAGAAGGCCATCGGCCGCGGCACGAAGGGCGAGGTGCGCGATTTGGCGGAGATCGTCGCCGCCGGGCTGAAATAAGACTGAGTTAGGTTAGTGAGTATAAGATGAAAGCAAAGAAAACGATTTTGGATACCATCGGTTCTACGCCGATGGTTCGGATCAATGCGCTGTCGCCCAATCCGAAAGTGAAGATTTTCGCCAAGCTCGAAGGGTTCAATCCGACGGGCAGCATCAAGGACCGCATTGCGGTCAAGATGATCGAAACCGCCGAGCGCGAAGGCCGCCTGACCAAGGGTAAGACGATCATCGAACCCACGTCGGGAAATACCGGCATCGGACTGGCTATCGTCGGCATTGTCAAAGGCTATCCCGTAGAGATCGTGATGAGCGAGGCCGTGTCGATCGAACGCCGCAAGATCATCCGCGCTTACGGCGGTACGGTGCGCCTGACACCTGCGTCCGAGGGTACGGACGGTGCGATTCGCCTGGCCCGCAAACTCGTCGCGGAGAATCCCGAGAAATATTTTATGCCCGACCAGTTCGCCAATGCCGCCAATTACCTGGCGCATTACGAAAACACGGCGCTGGAGATCTGGCAGCAGACGGGCGGACAGATCGATTATCTGGTCTGCTCGATCGGAACGTCGGGAACCCTGATGGGGCTGTCGCGGTTTCTGAAAGTGATGAATCCCGCGATCAAGGTGGTTTGCGCCCAGCCGACCAAGGGACACTATATTCAGGGACTCAAGAATATGGAGGAGGCGATCGTTCCCGATATTTACGATCCCTCGAAGATCGACGTGCAGGAACTGGTCGAGAGCGAGGAAGCCATCGACATGGCCCGTCGGATCATCTCTGCTGAGGGGATTTTCGCCGGGATGAGCAGCGGCGCCGCCATGCTGGCCGCCGTACGTACCGCGGCACGTATCGAATCGGGAAATATCGTCGTCATGTTCCCCGACCGTGCCGAGAAGTATCTCAGCACGACGATGTTCCGGGAATTCGAGAACTGAATAGCTCCAAATATGGCGGATCGGGAAAATATTCGAATAACTTTTTGAGTGTTTTGGATAACCCGATATCCGGTAAAAATTTCGATCTTTGTCCCTACAGGAAAATAGCCGAATCGGGAGGGGCTATCCCGCTCGCATTTGACTGAATCGGTTTCTGTCATAAATGTTGGAATAAATCTGCTGCGGCGATGGGACGGTATAAATATGAAAAATCGAAGTTAAAGAGTATGGGGGCGGCTATCGCTCCTTTCGGGGGTATGCTTGTGCTGCTGGGGGTTGTCAGCAGGTATTTGTATGCCGGCGGCGGCCGGACGTTTCTGTCTTCTCTGCCGCAATTCGTGCAGTATTATGCACTGCCTTTTGTTATGCTCCTGCTTTTGGTGATTATGTATCTAAGCTATCGGAGAATGCTTGCGGGTCCCCGAATTGCGGGAGAACTGTTGCTCGAAGAGGGAAAACTGAAGATGACGGTGTGCCGGGCAAACCGTACCGAGGATATCGAATTGGATGTCAAAACACTGACTTTTGTCGAAAACGACGAAGAAAGGGTGAAGGTCAGCTCCTCCGAAGGCGACTATATTTTTAATCCGAACGGATTCGGATCGCCGGAGGAATATGAGAAATTCCGGATTGAGCTGACGTGCGAAAAATATAAAAAGTAATTTTTTGATGCCTGATAGATAGTGCGATAGGCGGTAATGGAACTATTGTGCATGGAAATATTTGTAGAATCCGAATTTTTATCTTATCTTTGCACACGCAAAAGCGATAGTACACTACTAAAGACATATCGCGGGATGGAGCAGTTGGCAGCTCGTCGGGCTCATAACCCGAAGGTCGGAGGTTCGAGTCCTCCTCCCGCTACCAAAGGGGTCGGATTGAAAAATCCGATCCCTTATTTTTATGTTCGGAGTTAAGCGTGATTTATTGATAAGCGGCGGTAAATCGAATTCGACAGGGTCAAGTCCCTGTTTTTTGCGAACTGACGGCGAATGATGTGACCGGCGGCAATTTATAACCCGCGTTCTTTCATAATCTTCAGAAACGTGCTTTTCACGACGAGCGTGTGAAACGGGCGGATCAGATTGAAATAGAAGAAGCCCAGCCGGTTGTGGTATTGGACTAAGGTACTCAGGTGGATTTCGCGTGCTTCGACGTAAACCGAGAGGTAGGCTTTCAGGTGTTTGTCGTCGAGTGAAATGGCCGTTTCATTGTCGGTTTTCCCGACGACTGACATCATGCGGTAATCTTTGCCGCTGCGAAGCGCCTTTTCCAGCTGTTGCGCATCTCCGTTGTCGGTTTGCAGTCCGAATGGTTTGACCAGCGCGTTGCGCAGTTTGAACAGCATGTTTACCCATCCGGGCATGGTTGTCCAGAATGCCACCATCAGGTCGTCGGGCGAGACCTTTTGCCGGCAGTTCATGTTGTACGTGAAGCAGTCGTGGTAATTTCCCGGCAGATAGGCCGTTAGCAGGGACCGGGGCGGAACGGCGGTTTTGTGAATTTTCATGTCGTTGCGTTGAAGTTGCGTTTGATTTCAACAAGATACGCAAAAAAATGATTTGTTCCGCCGGCTGTCGTTTCTCGGGTTAGAGATTGTATCTTCGGAATATACGGAATCTGCCGGTTTTTACAATTTGCGGTGATCGACCCGATTTTCTGCGAGCAGACTTATCTGCGCTATCGCTGTGGGTTAAAGCCGATCGGTGTCGCCGAATGTAAGCGGATCGTATCCGGCTTGTCGTCCGTATGCCCGAAAAGGCGTATAAATCGCCGGTAAAGGCGAAGTGTGGTTTTTTTGTGAAATAAGGAGGAGTGTGATTTCGTTTATACGAAAAAGAATCGTATTTTTCGTATAAATCCGTTTGCGCCATGAAGAAGTGTCTTTTTCCGTTGTCTGAGACTGAATCTGCGGGAGGACTCCCGCCCGGACTTATTCTCCCCGGCGGAAGGCGCCCGGACCTGCCGAGCCGAAAACTCCGGCGCGCAATTTGCCGGGGACCGTATAACGTTAAATTCCAAAAGTTATGAAAGAGGAGACGAAAACGACCTGCACGCCCTGCGAGCAGAATTTCGAACGCAAAGTCAATGAACTGGTAAAGGAGGGCAAGACCCCGACCGCCAGGGAACGTGAAGCGAAGGAAGCCGAAGTGGAAGCGGCTTTCGCCGAACACGGAAAAGAGCAAAAGTAACGCCGCAGGGCGGTATGAAAAGAGCCTGCTACCGAATAGTAGCAGGCTCTTTTATGCGTATATCCGTGTTATTGCTGTTTCTTGTAGGCTTCGGCGCCGCTGCGGAGAAATTGCACGAAGTTCTCGACGTTGAGGTCGTATCCGCGCGGCGGCACGAGCGTTTTCCCGTCGCGGCCCTGCAGTACGTAATAGGGCTGGGCGTTGACGCCGTAGGTCTTCAGTGCATAGTAGGAGTTGATCTTGCCGAGACTTTTGAGTACTTTGCCCGAATCGGTGGTCACCCATTCGTTTTCGGGCAGGACTTTCTTGTCGTCGGAGTAGAGCGCCACGATCACGTAATCCCGGCGCAGGATATCCAGCACCTGCGGATCGGACCATACGCGGGCTTCCATTTCGCGGCAGTTTACGCAGCCGTGGCCCGTGAAGTCGATGAACAGCGGCTTATTGACTTTCGCGGCGTATGCTTCGGCTTCCTGCAGGTCGAAGAACCCTTCGAGACCGTGCGGCAGGTGCAGGAAGTCGCTGTGCTTGGGTTTTTTGCCGTCCACGGTCAGCAGCATGCCCGATTCGCCGGATGCCGCGGCGGGTCCGCCCTGTCCGATGACGAAGTCCTGCGTATGCAGGGGCGGCAGGTAGCCCGAGAGTCCCTTGAGGGGCGCTCCCCACATGCCGGGAATCAGGTAAACGACGAACGAGAAGGTGATGATCGCCAGTGCCAGCCGTCCTACGCCTAGGTAGGGCATGTCGCTGTCGTGCGCGAATTTGATTTTTCCGAGCAGGTAAAGTCCCAGCAGCGAGAAGGTCACGATCCATACGGCCAGGTAGATTTCGCGGTCGAGCAGCCCCCAGTGATAGGTCTGGTCGGCGACCGAAAGGAACTTCATGCCCAGGGCGACTTCGATGAAGCCCAGCACAACTTTTACCGAGTTGAGCCAGCCGCCGCTCTTGGGCAGTTTCTTGAGCATCGAGGGGAAGAAGGCGAAGATCGTAAACGGCAGGGCGAATGCCACCGAGAATGCGAGCATCGTGACGATCGGACTCCAGAATTCGCCCGAAGTCGATTTGATGAGTACCGAGCCGACGATCGGTCCCGTGCAGGAGAACGACACCAGCACGAGCGTCAGAGCCATGAAGAAGATGCCCGCCAAACCTTTCGAATCGGCTTTTGCGTCGGTTTTGTTCACCATCCACGACGGCATCGTGATCTCGAAAGCCCCGAAGAACGAAGCGGCGAAGACCATGAACACCAAGAAGAAGAGAATGTTCGGGAGCCAGTGCGTCGCCAGCCAGTTGAAGATGTCGGCCGTCACGGTGTCGCCGCCCAGGACGCGCGTAATGATGATGATGGCCGCGATCGGGAGCGTGTAGAGCGCGATGATGAAGAATCCGTACATGGCAGCGCGGAAGCGGCCGCGCGCGGGACTTCCTTCGCCTTTCATGAAGAACGAAACGGTCATCGGGACCATCGGGAAGACGCAGGGGGTCAGCAGGGCTGCAAAGCCCCAGAGGATAGCTTCGATAATCAGCGCCCACAGCGTACCGCCTCCTGCGGCGTCTTTTTGTGCCGGGACGATCTCTGCGGCAGGTGTCGCGGTCGTGTCGGAGGCTGTATCTGCGGCGGCTTCGGCCGGGGTGTCTTTGGCGGGAGTGTCTCCGGCAGAAACGTTTTTATTCGGGGTGACGGCCGCAGTGCTGCTAGCCGCAGCCGAGCCGGGCAGTGCAGTCAGCTCGACCGTCAGTTCCGTGTCGTCGGGGGGCATGCAACTCACCTCGTCGCAGATCATCCACTCTATTGAGGCCTTGACGGTCGCTTGGGGGACGGAGAGTTTTACCTGCTGGGCGAAGCGGGCTTTGCCGGCGAAAGTGCCGATCTCCATCTCGAATGTCTTGTCGTAATGGCGTTCCGGCGTCGAAAGCTGTTCCACGCCGCCTTCGAGCGTTACGCCGTCGCCCGGCGTAAAGGCGATGGCCGTGGCATTGGGGCCGCCTTCGTAGGGGCCCATGTCGTACATATGGTAAGGTGCGGGAATCGACGCTTCGAGAATGATTCGGTAGACATCGCCTTTAAGATGCTCTACGGAGCTTTTCCAGCTGACATTCTGGGCCGTGGCCGCCGTAAGGGCGAACAGCGCGGCGAATAACAGAAAGAGGGTGCGAGACAGTTTGTACATAATCGTGACGCATTATAATTTGTGCAAAGATAGGTGTTTTTTGCGGATAAATTGCTACATTCGCACGATGATTCGCCTATCGCTTATAATCCCTACGCATAATCGGGCCGAACGGCTTATCGCCGCGCTCGAATCTGTTGTCCGGCAGGATCTGCCCGCCTCCGACTGGGAGTGCGTGGTCGTGAGCAACAACTCGACGGACGACACCGTCGCGCGGTTCGGGGATTTTGCGGCCCGGTATCCCGGCCTGAACCTGCGCATCGTGACGGAGGACGGTCCGGGGGTCTCCTATGCCCGCAACCGGGGTATTGCCGAGACCACGGCTCCGCTGATGGCTTTTATCGACGACGATGAGCGGATCAATCCGGGATTCCTGCGCGCCTATGCCGACTTTTTCGATGCGCATCCCGACGCCGTCGTGGCCGGAGGGCGCATTATCGCCGAGTATGTGACGGGACGTCCCGCGTGGCTCTCGAAGTATACCGAGATGCCGATCGCCAATCCGATGGATTTCGGCGGCGCTGTGCGTCCGTTCCCTGCCGGCCGGGTTCCGGGCGGCGGCAACATGGCTTTCCGGCGTTCGGCGGCCGTACGCTACGGCGGTTTCGACCCGTCGCTGGGACGTGTCGGGCGGATGCTGATCGGGGGCGAGGAGAACGATTTCTTCGAACGCCTGATGCGCGGCGGTGAAACCTGCTGGTATGTGCCCGGCGCGGTTATGTGGCACATCATTCCGCCCGAAAAACTGACCGAATCCTATTTCCGCCGCCTGTGTTACAATGTCGGCGTGAGCCAGCGCCTGCGGGCGGGGATGTACCGCCGCTATCCGAAAACCGTCCTGTTCGAGTGTCTGAAATGGGGTGCGACGCTGCTGCTGTCGCTTACGATGGCGCCCCGCAAATCGCTTTGGCTGATCCGTATGCGCTATGAGATCAGCCGGGGGCTTTTCTCCGACCTGCAATAAAAAACCGCACTCCGGAGAGTGCGGTTTTATCTGTTTTGCGATCTTTTTTTAGAAAAGGTATTTCTCGTTTTTGACCTTGTTTACGAGCCGGGAGATGTCCTCCCAGGCGTCTTCGCCGAACGTCGTGCCGACGACCTCGATGACCTTGCCCGCCGTGATGGCTCCGATCGTGCCGCACTGCCGCAGCGAAAGGCCGTCGCACAGTCCCGAAAGGAATCCTGCGGCGTAGAAGTCGCCCGCGCCCGTGGTGTCCACGCGCTTGGCCGCGGCCATAATGCCTACATGCACCACTTCGTCGCCCTGCTTGATCATGGCGCCTTTGATGCCGATTTTCACCACGGCCAGTTCGCACATTTCCGAGATTACCTGCAGGGCGTTCAGCGGTTCGGCTTCGCAGGTGAAGGTCTTGGCTTCGTCCTCGTTGGCGAAAACGATATCCACATAGTCGCGGACCAGTCCGCGCAGGAATTCGAGATTTTCGGCCACGATGTTGAAGCTGGCCAGGTCGATGGCGACTTTCAGCCCGCACTCCTTGGCCGTCTTGGCGGCTTTGAGGATCAGGTCGTGGTTCTGCACCAGATACCCTTCGACGTAAAGGCAGTCGTAATGGTCGAAAATCGACGATTCGATCTCCCCGGCCGTCAGTTCGAGCGCGGCGCCCAGATGGGTGACCATCGTGCGCTCGCCGTCGGGCGAGATGAGCGACACGCATTTGCCCGAACGTTCCGTGCCCCGGAAGATGACCGGTTCCACACCCAGGTTTTCGAGCGCCTGCACGAAAAAGTCGCCTGTCGTGTCCTGTCCGACTTTGCCGATGAATCCGACGCGGCAGCCCAGTTTGGCCATGGCGCGGATGGTGTTGCCTGCCGAGCCGCCGAGCGACAGCGAGTAGGGCAGTCCTGCCACGGATTTCGAAATTTCGGTCTGCAGTGTGGTGTCCACGAGGCTCATCGAGCCTTTGGCGAGTTTGAAGCGACCCAGCACGGAGTCGGATTCCAGATTGACCAGCATGTCCGTCAGGGCATTGCCGATGCCGATAACACGTTTCATTCGGTAAGTTCGGGATTGTGTTTGGATTATATGGAGAGTATCTTGACCAGCTCGAGGTCTTTACGGTCGATGCCCTTATCGTGCTTCACGGCTTTGGCGAACGGGACATAGACGATCTTGCCGTTCATCGTGCCGATCATCACGTTGCGCTGTCCGTCGAGGAGCGCTTCGATGGCGGCTTCGCCCATGCGCGAGGCGAGGATGCGGTCCACGGCCGTCGGCGAACCGCCGCGCTGGATGTGCCCCAGAATCGTGACGCGCGCGTCGTACTGAGGGAACTCCTTCTTGACGCGTTCGGCCAATGCCGTGGCGCCGCCCGTCTTCGGGTTTTCGGCCACGATGACGATCGCCGAGTTTTTGCTCTTGCGGAAACCGTGGTTGATGAGTTCGGCCAATTGGTCCACTTCGGTGTCCATTTCGGGGATGATCGCCGCCTCGGAACCCGTGGCAATGGCGCTGTTCATCGCCAGGTAACCTGCCGTGTGGCCCATTACCTCGACGAAGAAGAGCCGTTCGTGGCTCGACGCCGTGTCGCGGAGCTTATCGACCGCTTCGACGATCGTATTGAGCGCCGTGTCGTAACCGATCGTCGAGTCGGTGCCGCCCAGGTCGTTGTCGATGGTGCCGGGGAGTCCCACGATCGGCACGTTGTATTCCTCGGCGAAGATGCTCGCTCCCGTGAGCGAACCGTCGCCGCCGATAATCACCAATGCGTCGATGCCGGCCGCCGCCATGTTGTCGTAAGCCGCCTTGCGGCCTTCGGTGGTGGTGAATTCCTGGCTGCGGGCCGTCTTGAGGATCGTGCCGCCCAACTGGATGATGTTGCTCACGCTCTGGGATTTGAACGATACGATCTCGTTGAATACGAGACCTTTGTATCCGCGCATGATGCCCTTGACAGAGAAGCCGTTATAGATTGCGCTGCGGGTTACCGCGCGTATGGCGGCATTCATGCCCGGGGCGTCGCCGCCCGAAGTCAGAATACCGATGCATTTGATTCCAGCCATAGTTTTTCGTTTAGAAAACAAAATCGCTCAAAGGTAGTAATTTTTTCAATTTTTTCAAAAAACGAGGGCGGTTCCCGGAGGATCCGCCCTGCGTTTCGAAAAAACTTTTTATTTTACCTAACGCCTGTGGCCTTTATTCAGTCTGCTCTGCGGGTGCTTCGCCGGCGTCCTGCTGCCGGGTCGAATCCGGTTTCGCGGACTCCTTGTTGCCGCGCCCCGTCTCAACTTTCACCCGTTTGCCGTTGGCCTTCACTTCCAGTCCGGCTTTCTCCCTGTCGACCGTAATGTCGATCGACTGGTTCGGAACGCTGATATGCAGCGTTTTTCGGCCGTCCTCGATGACGTTCTGGCTGTCGTATTCCTCCAACAGCCGCTCGACGGTCGTGGTGTCGTTATCGATGATTATCTCGCTGTTGAGCATCCGTTCGATAACGCTGTGCTTCGCACGGATACGGTCGCCGACATTCTCGCGGATGGCGATGCAGGTGCAGGCGATGATGCCGGCGAGCCACAGCAGGAAGATGACCAATATGGTTTTTCCTCCGGGCTTGCGCGAAGCGATGAGACACATCAGTACGTAAATGAGCAGTATTACCAGAATCAATACAATAAGTATGCCGAGAGCGGGAACCCACAACGTCATGCCCAGCGGGAAGAACGGAATGGAGATGCTGGCGCCGCCTATGACGAGTGCGAAAAGTCCGATAATCAGGGCGCAGGCGGCCATGATGAGTCCGAATACGAGTACTCCTGCGAAGAGTTTCAGCAGGATGAGTACCACCTTGCCGAATACCGACACGGCTTCGGCGACGATGGGCTTGGCCCTGGCGTCGGGGTCGCAGCTGGCGGTAGCTTCGGTGGTGTCGCGGATCGACTGCGCCGTAATCTTTTCTCCGTTCATTTCGAGCTTCTGGCGCGCCGTACGGGGCGCCGGAACGGCGAACCACATGATGACGTAACAGATGACGAAGATGCCGAACAGGTTGCCCATCATCGGGCCGGCCCAGTGTATGCCCGGAATCCACTGGAAGGCGGTGAGGAATACCGGCAGGAACATGGCCAGCCGGATCCAGACCGGATCGACGTCGAAATACTTGCCGATGCCGGCGCAGACGCCGCCCAGCTTGGCGTTCTCCGTGTCGCGGTAGAGACGGCGCGGGATGCGCGGCTCCTCCGGATTTTTCCGCGGCTCCTCCTCGGAGATGTCCTCTGCGGTCCCCATCTGGCGGATGATGTTCAGGATCAGGGGTTTCTCGACTACGCGGGAACTGTCCTGCGCCGAGAGGATCAACTCGGCGATGCGGGCTTCGATGTCGGCGACGATCTCGGCTCCGTCGGGAGTCTCCTTATAGGTCTTTTTCAGGCTTTCGAGATAGGCTTCCAACTCCTGATAAGCGTCGGTATCCATCGTGAACGCCACGCCCGAAATGCTGCATTTCTTAACCTCTTTCATGGTTGCACGGTTTGGGGGTTAGTTTCTGCCGACGCTGCCGCCGCTCGACTTGTTGATGCTGGTCTGACAGTCGCCGCTGTAGCGGATCGAGCTGCCGCTCGACGCATCGGCGCGCAGGCGCTCCGTGCAGTTGACCACGGCTTTCGCTGCGCTCGAAGTGTTTACCGAGCAGTCGGCGACGACGAATTCGCCGCCCGAGAGCTTCGAAGCCGAACTCATGTCGAT
>CAKVKI010000044.1 GCA_934754975.1 uncultured Alistipes sp.
GCCGAGAGGATCGCAGCCATCGGATTGGCGATGTTTTTACCCGCGGCCTGCGGATAGGAGCCGTGGATAGGCTCGAAAAGCGCGACTTCGGAGCCCACGCTCGCCGACGGAAGCATGCCGAGCGAGCCGCTGATGACGCTGGCTTCGTCGGTGAGGATGTCGCCGAACATGTTTTCGGTGACGATCACGTCGAAATGGGTCGGCTGGCGGATGATCTGCATCGCGGCGTTGTCCACGAACATGAAATCCAGCTCCACTTCGGGGTATTGGGACGCGAGCTGCTGTGCGATCTCCCGCCAGAAACGCGAGGTTTCGAGGACGTTGGCCTTATCGACCACCGTCAGGCGACGGCGGCGGCTCATGGCCAGCCGGAACGCCACGTGCAGCACGCGCTCGATCTCCTGCCGCGAATAGGTGCAGGTGTCCACGGCCCGCTCGCCCCCTTCGTCGCGGCCCTGCGGCCGTCCGAAATAGATGCCGCCCGTCAGTTCGCGGACGCAGACGAAGTCGGTGCCCCGGACGACTTCGGCCTTGAGGGGCGAGCGGTCGAAGAGCGTGTCGAAGAGCGCGATGGGACGCAGGTTGGCGAACAGTCCCAGCGACTTGCGCATGCGCAGCAGGCCCTGTTCGGGGCGTACCGGCGCTTTGGGGTCGTTGTCGTATTTGGGGTCGCCGATGGCGCCGAACAGCACGGCGTCGGCTTCGCGGCAGATTTTGTGCGTCTCCTCCGGATAGGGATCCCCCGTGGCGTCGATGGCGCAGGCGCCAACCAGCGCTTCGCGGTAGGTGAAGTTGTGCGCATACTTCTGGGCGACGCGGTCCAGCGCCTTGACGGCCTGCGCGATGATCTCGGGACCGATGCCGTCGCCGGCTAAAAGAGCTATGTTAACATCCATGGTCGTTATAGTTTGTTTCGATTATGTTCAGCATTTTGATCGTCGCCTTGATAGCGGCTTCGGTCTGGTCGGCGTCCAGGCCGCGCGTTTTGAATACCTTGCCGCCCATTTCCCACGTGATGATGGTCTGCACGAAGGCGTCGGTGCGGCCGCCGGGCGGGATCGAGACGGTGTAGTTGCGCAGCATCGGGAACTCGCGCCGGAGCTGCTGCTTGTAGATTTGCCGCAGCGCCCGCATGAAGGCGTCGTACTGGCCGTCGCCGGCCGAGGTCTGCTCGTACTCCCGTTCGTTGATCTCGATCTTGAGCGAAGCCGCGGGGTGCAGTCCCTGCGCCAGCGAAAGGCTGTAATTGAGGATGCGGACCGGATTTTCGGCCAGGTCGTAACGCAGTACGTCGGCGATGATGTAGGGCAGGTCCTCGGCGGTCACCAGCTCCTTCTTGTCGCTCAGCTCGACCACCCGTTCGGTCACCTTGCGCATCGAGGCTTCGTCGAGGTCGATGCCCAGCGTTTCGAGGTTCTTCATGATGTTGGCCTTGCCCGAAGTCTTGCCGAGGGCGTATTCGCGGACGCGGCCGAACCGCTCGGGGAGCAGTTCGTTGAAGTAGAGGTTGTTCTTGTTGTCGCCGTCGGCGTGGATGCCGGCGCACTGCGTGAAGACGCTTTCGCCGACGATGGGGCGGTTGGCGGGAATGCGGATGCCGGTGTAGGTCTCGACCATGCGGCTGACGTGGTTGATCTTCGTCTCGTCGATGCCGGTGGTGCGGTGCAGGCGGTCGTGCAGGACGGCGACCGTACTCGACAGCGGGGCGTTTCCGGCCCGTTCGCCCAGCCCGTTTACCGTGACGTGGACCCCGTGGAATCCGGCTTTCACGGCCGCGGCGGTATTGGCGACGGCCAGGTCGTAATCGTTGTGGGCGTGGAAGTCGAAGCGCAGGTGCGGATAGCGCTGCACCAGATCGCGGCAGAACCGTTCGGTGGCGTAGGGATCGAGGACGCCCAGCGTGTCGGGGCACATGAAACGCTGTACGGGAGCGTCGGCCAGTGCGTCGAACATGGCGTAGACGTATTCCGGCGAATGCTGCATGCCGTTGGACCAGTCTTCCAGGTAGACGTTTACCCGCATGCCCCGCGCAACGGCCTTGTCGATCGTGGCGCGGATGTCGGCGAGGTGCTGTCCGGGCGTGCGGCGGAGCTGTTCGCGGCAATGCTTGAGCGAGCCTTTGGTCAGCAGGTTCACCACGCGGCATCCGGCTTCGCCGAGCCAGTCGAGGGATACGCCGCCGTCGATGAACCCCAGCGCTTCGATGCGGTCCGAATAGCCTTTGGAGGCGGCCCACTCGGCGATGCGCCGCACGGCCTCCTGCTCGCCCTGCGAGACCCGCGCCGAAGCGATTTCGATGCGGCTGACGCGCAGTTCTTCCAGCAGCAGCCGGGCGATGGAGAGCTTTTCGCGGGCGTTGAACGAAACGCCCGACGTCTGCTCGCCGTCGCGCAGCGTGGTATCCATTATTTCAACCGGAGGAAGCATCGTCGCGGGGCTATTTTCGGGCGGCTTCGAACGCTCCGATCTGGTCGGAGATGCTGCACAGGTAGTCCACGTCGTCGTAGCCGTTCTGCAGGCAGCGTTTCTTGTAGGCGTCGATTTCGAACCGTTCGCTGCGGCCCGTCTCTTCGGCGGTCAGCGTCTGCCGTTCCAGATCGACCGTGAAACGGGCCGCAGGATCGTCGTCTATGGCGGCGAAGATCGCCGCGAGGAAGTCGTCGCTCACCGTGATCGGCAGCAGGCCGTTGTTGAGGGCGTTGTTGCGGAAGATGTCGGCGAAGAAACTCGACACCACCACGCGGAAGCCGTAGTCGGCGATGGCCCATGCGGCGTGTTCGCGCGAACTGCCGCACCCGAAGTTGCGGCCTGCGACCAGTATGCGGCCTTCGTAGCGGCTGTCGTTGAGCGGGAACGAGGCGACCTTCCGCCCCTCGGCGTCGTAACGCCAGTCGCGGAAGAGGTTGTCGCCGAAGCCCTTGCGCTCGGTGGCTTTCAGAAAACGCGCCGGGATGATCTGGTCGGTATCTATGTTTTCCATGCGGACGGGCACCGCCCCCGACGTGAAAGTTTCGAATTTGGGAATAGACATACTGGTTTTGTTTTTCCGGCATTGGACAGCGGCCATTTTGCCGCAAAGCGGCATCTGAGCCCCTGCCTGAGGCGGGGGTTTGGGGGTGGGTCGGATTTATAAACGACGCCGAAGGCGGCGGCAACGACCGGCCGATCCAAACCGAAGTTAATAATTTTTACATTTCAAACACCTTGCGCGGGTCCTCGATGCGCCCGCAGACGGCCGCGGCCGCGGCTACCGCGATGCCCGAAAGCATCGTTCGTGCGCCGGGCCCCTGACGCCCTTCGAAATTGCGGTTCGAGGTCGAAACGCAGTATTTGCTCGCCGGAATCTTGTCGGCGTTCATCGCCAGGCAGGCCGAACAACCCGGCTGGCGGAGTTCGAATCCCGCGTCGGCCAGAATCCGGTCCAGCCCCTCGGCCCTTGCGGCGGCTTCGACGCCTTTCGAGCCGGGGACGATCCATGCCGTTATGTTGTCGGCCTTGCGGCGGCCTTCGACCAGCTGCGCGAAAAGGCGCAGGTCCTCGATGCGGCCGTTGGTGCAGCTGCCGACGAAGACGTAATCGACCGGTTTGCCTAGCAGCTTTTCGCCGGGTTCGAATCCCATGTACTTCAACGCCTTGTGATCGGCGTCGGCGGGAATCGCCGCATCGACGGCCATGCCCATGCCGGGGTTGGTGCCGTAGGTGATCATCGGGGCGATGTCGGCGGCGTCGAAGCGGTACTCTTTGTCGAAAACCGCGTCGGCGTCGCTGTAAAGCCCGCGCCAGCGGGCCGCGGCCCGGTCGAAAGCGGCGCCCTGCGGCGCGCGTTCGCGGCCGCGCAGGTAGTCGAACGTGGTCTGGTCGGGGGCGATCATGCCGCCCCGCGCCCCGCATTCGATGCTCATGTTGCAGACGGTCATGCGCCCCTCCATCGTGAGGGACCGGATCGCATCGCCGGCGAATTCGATGAAATAGCCCGTGCCGCCCGAAGCGGTCAGCCGGGAGATGATGTAAAGGATGATGTCCTTGGCTTCGACGCCCGGGCGCAGCGCTCCGTCCACCGTGATGCGCATGCTCCGCGGCTTGGACTGGATGATGCACTGGCTGGCGAAGACCATTTCGACCTCCGACGTCCCCACGCCGAACGCCACGGCGCCCAGCGCCCCGTGCGTCGAGGTGTGGCTGTCGCCGCAGACGATGGTCATGCCCGGCTGCGTGAAGCCCAGCTCGGGACCGATGATGTGTACGATGCCCTGCCGGGGATGCCCCACGCCGAAATGTTCGATGCCGAACCGGGCGCAGTTGGCCGCCAGCGTTTCGACCTGCCGCCGGGATTCCGGTTCGGCGATCGGCAGGTGCTGATCGACGGTGGGTATGTTGTGGTCGGCCGTCGCCGTGATCTGCGACGGGCGCGCCACGCCGATGCCGCGCCGTTCGAGTCCGGCGAAAGCCACGGGCGACGTTACTTCGTGAATGTACTGCCGGTCGATGTAGAGTACGCTGCGTCCCCCGTCTTCGGTGCGCACGGTGTGCGCATCCCATATTTTGTCCAGAAGAGTCTTTCCCATCTTACGCCTCCTTATCCTTGCGTTCGGTTACGTTCAGTACGCGCAGCGCATCGAGGAACGCCTCGATCGACGCCCGCGTGGTGTCCGTATGGGCGGCGAATCCGTGTACCGTGCGGCTTCCGCACTGCACCTGCACGTGTACGCGGCCCACGTCGTTCGATCCCTTGGTAATGGCCTGCATGAGGAACTCCGTGAGTACGACCTTTTCGTTGATAAGGGTCTTGATGGCCGATACGGCCGCGTCCACCGGGCCGTTGCCCGTGGCGATGGCCATGCGTTCGTGGTCGCCGAACTTCAGCACCACGGTCGCCGTCGGAACGAGCGTTCCGGTGGTCACCTGCAGGAATTTGAGCGAAACGGACTGTTGTTTCATGCGGTCGATGTCTCCCACCAGGTACAGCAGGTCGTAATCGTGGATCTCCTTCTTCTTGTCGGCCAGTTCGAGGAACTTGGCGTAGGTGTCGTCCGTCTCCTCCTGTGTGAGGTTGTAACCGAGCAGTTCGAGCCGGTGTACGAGCGCCGCGCGGCCGCTGCGGGCCGTCAGGGCGATGACCGACTGGTTGAGTCCGACGTCCTGCGGGTCGATGATTTCGTAGGTCTGGCGGTCTTTCAGCACGCCGTCCTGGTGGATGCCCGACGAGTGGGCGAAGGCGTTGCGTCCGACGATCGCCTTGTTGGGCTGCACGGGCATGTTCATCAGGCTCGACACGAGGTGCGAAGCCTTGGTGATGAGCTGTGCGTCGATGTTCGTATCGACGGCGAGTTCCTTGTGGCAGCGCAGGGTCATCACCACCTCTTCGAGCGAGGTGTTGCCCGCGCGTTCGCCGATGCCGTTGATCGTCACTTCGGCCTGCCGCGCCCCGTTGAGGATGCCGCTCAGGGTGTTGGCCGTGGCCATGCCCAGGTCGTTGTGGCAGTGGGTCGAGATGATCGCCCGGTCGATGTTGGAGACGTGATCGACCAGGTATTTGATCTTCGCGCCGTACTCGCTGGGCAGGCAGTAACCCGTGGTGTCGGGAATATTGACCACCGTGGCGCCGGCCGCGATGACCGCTTCGATCACGCGGGCGAGGTATTCCGGATCGGCGCGCCCGGCGTCTTCGGCGTAGAACTCGACGTCTTCGACATAGCGTTTGGCGTACTTCACCGCCCCGACGGCCGATTCGAGAATCTTCTCGGGCGTCGAGCGCAGTTTGTCGTAAATATGCTGGGGCGATACGCCGATTCCCGTATGGATGCGCTTGTGCCGGGCCAGTCGCAGGGCGTCGGCGGCGACGTCGATGTCTTTTTCTACGGCGCGGGTGAGCGCACAGATCGTCGGGGCCGAAACGGCCTTCGAAATTTCGAGGACGGAGTTGAAATCTCCGGGGCTGGAAATCGGGAATCCCGCTTCGATAACGTCCACGCCGAGACTTTCGAGGAGCTTGGCGACTTCGATCTTCTCGGTGGTGTTCAACTGACAGCCCGGCACCTGCTCGCCGTCACGGAGCGTGGTGTCGAAAATAAAAAGTTTTTCGCACATAATATGACTTGATCTAACTAACCTTGGCAACAAATATATTAAAAATATTTCCGAATCCCTTCATTCTGCGTAAGTTTCATTTGCTGCGCCGCACTCCGGAGAGTGCGGCGCAGCGGGGTTTTCATTACAGATTCAGCATCGTGAAGAGGATACGGCGAAAGTCCGGCGGGTTTCGGCCGTGAGCGCTTACGGATTATAACCTGTTGAAATTTGCCGGGCGACTGCCGATTTATTTCGGAAAATCTCTCCCGAAGGCCGGATTCGGCCCGGAACCGGGAAAAAACAACGGGCCGCTCTTTGGGGAGCGGCCCGCTTCCGTAAATACGCTTATGGTGGTTGTACTTACTTTTTGCGCTGGATGTTGTCGGAGACTGTTTCGACCGTGCAGGGACCGCCGTACGCCACTTTGGCGGCCGTCGAAGCGTTTATTTTCAGACGGCCCGAACACCAGACGTCGGCTTTGGCGTAGTTCGACACCGTCAGGTCGTAATCCGAGACCCGCAGTTCGGGAGCCGAGAAATTCGCGCCCGACGAGACCCGGACCGTGGCTTGGGCGACCTGCGCCGTGCCTTTCAGGTAGATTTTGCCGTAGCTCCCGACGCTCGCTTCGAGCGAACTGCCGGTGAAGGTCCCGTTGAACGAGCCGCCGCTGCTGACGGTCAGCTTCGCCGACCGGGCGTTTACCGTTACCGTGCCGGAAAATTTGGCGTAGCTGTCGATGCGCATCGTCAGCGCGTCGGCAATGAGCGTGCCGCCGACGCTGGCGCCGCTGCTGACCTCGACCGTAAGGTCGGACGCTTTGATGTCGTTCGAGAATTTGGCGTAACTGCCCACTGTCAGTTTGCAGTTGTTGCGGCACTCCACGGGAGCCTGCGCCGATCCGTAGCTCGAAATGCGCAGCTCGCCCTCGCCGCAGCGCACCGAGCCCGCGAATTTGCCGTAACTCGACACGTCGAGCTTCGCGGCGCCGGGCGTGTCGATGTCGGCCTTCACCGAGCCATAGCTCGATACGGAGACCGAAACCGACGGCCCCTTCAGCGGCATTTTACAGGTCACCTTGCCGTAGGAGCCCGCCGATACATTGCACAGGGCGGCCGATGCGGGGACGATGACCGAGACCGAGATGTTTTCCGTGCTGTTGGCGTTGACGCGGAATTTCAGCTTTCCGCCGTCGCGCTCCAGCACCAGGTGGTCGATTACGTTGTCGTCGGCCGTCACGCTGATGGTTTTGGCCGTGGGGCTGACGGTGATGTCGAAGAACGCCGCGGCCGAGATGCCCGTGTAGTCGCCCGCCTTGCCCCAATCCTGCGTCACCATGCGTCCGCTGCCTTTGAGCCGCCCGCTGCGGGCGCGGCTGCTCCGGTCGAAGGCGGCGCGTTTGATGTTGGTGCCGATCTCGCCTTCGGTGTTGTAGAGCCGGCGGATCTGTTCGGCGGTGAGTACGGCGGCGAATTTATCCACATAGTCGCGCTTGACCTGCGCCGTGGCGGCGATGTTCGCAAGTTTGGCCTTCAGGCCGTTCTTCTGCGCGGCTTCGTCGGTGCCGGACGTGCCCGCACCGGCGTCGATGGCTTTGTCGAGCGCTTCGCGGTAGGCTTTGTAGATCGGTTCGAACTCCCTGCGCTGGCGGGCGTTCAGCCCCAACTCGCGGACGATCTGTTCGCGGGCCGCCTTGTTCAGCTCTTCGAGCGACTGGTTGGCCATGTCGATGCGTTCCGCCGCATCGACGGCGGCCCGGGCTTCGGCCACGGCGCGCGCGATTTCCCGGTCGGAGAGGTTTATCGCGCGGCGCGTTTCGGCCATGGCGCGGTCGATTTCGCGGTCGGTCATGTCGATGGCCTGCCGGGCTTCGGCCATGGCGCGGTCCAGTTTGCCGGAGGAGATGCTCCCGGCGGCGTTCATCGCTGCGCGGGCCTCGGCCAGCAGTTGTTCCGGTTCGTTACAGGCCGGTGCGGTTTTTCCTGTCAGGGCGAACAGCAGGGCGCAGAGGAAAAGCAGGATATGTTTCATAACTGGAAGGTTTTTAGAGTTGCTGGTTGTAAAGAATGTCGTCGTAATTCTCCGCGGCGGCCTGGCGCAGGGTCTCGGCCGGGGTCGTGGCGAGCATCCGGTCGAGGTCCGGGGCCGGCGGGTCGGTGCGCCGGGCGCGGTATTCGGTGGCGATCAGGCCGGCGATAAGCACGGCCGCCGCCGCGGCCGCCAGGTAATACCTGCGGCCGGTCCGGGGACGTGGAGCCGGGCGACGGGACGTCTGGCTCAGGATGCGCTCGTGCAGCGCTTCGAGATCCTGCGGCGGGATGCGGTAAGGCATTTCCCGGCCGATATTTTCAAATTCGCGGTTCATATCTCCTGCGTTAGTTTTTCTTTCAGTTTCCGCACCGCGTAGTGGTAATTGACCTTGAGCGTCTGTTCGCGCTGTCCCAGCACGCGGGCTATCTGCTGGTAGGACAGTCGGTCGTAATAACGGAGGTTGAAAACCAGCCGTTGTTTGAGCGGCAGCTCCAGCACGGCCTGCTGGAAACGCACCTGCATCCGGTCGGCGTCCTCGCCGCACTCTTCCGCCACGCGGCCCGCCAGTGCGCGGCTCACTTCGTCGAGCGAGGTGAACAGCCCCGGTTTGCGCCGCCGGAGCAGCGTCAGGGCCGTGTTCGTGGCGATGCGGTAGAGCCATGCCCCCACCTCTTCGCTCCCGCCCCGGAAGGTGCCGATCTTGTCGTATGCCCGGACGAAGGTCTCCTGCACCACGTCCTCGGCATCCTCGTGGACCACCACCAACCGCCGCGCATGCCAGTAAAGCGGCCGCAGGTAGGTCCCGACCAGCCGGTCGAAGGCCCCGCGCCGGGCGCCGGGGTCGCGCAGCGCCGCAAGCTCTTCTGCCGATATGTCGCGGGTCGTCTCCATGAGGGTTTGTCTATAAGACGCATCAAAGTTGCAAAAGTTAAATCCGAATCCGAAATTTTTCTGCCCGGAACCGAATTTTCCGCGTCCGATTTTTGATTCTTAAGAATTTACCTTATCTTTGCGCTCCGAAACAGGCGGAATTGGGGCGCGGCCCGTGAGGTCTCGCTGAGAACCGCCCGAGGTAACACATTAAAAACAAATTACAATGAAAATCATCTCTGTAAAAGCCGTAAAGCGCAAAGAGTACGGCAAGAAAGCGGCCAAGGCCGTACGCCGCGAGGGCATGGTCCCCTGCGTATTGTCGGGCCACGGCGAGTCGGTCGCCTTCTCGGTGGACCCCCGCGAGATCAAAGCCCTGATCTACACCCCCAATTCCTACATCGTCGAGTTCGATTTCGACGGCAAGAAGGAGCAGGCCGTGCTGCGTGAGGCTCAGTTCCACCCCGTCCGCGAGCAGATCCTGCACCTCGATTTCTACCGTATTGCCGAGGGCAAGCCCGTTTCGATCGCAATTCCGGTACGCCTGACGGGTAACGCCGAGGGTGTGAAGGTCGGCGGTAAACTGGCTCTGTCGGCCCGCAAGCTGGTCGTCAGCGCGCTGGTCGAGAACCTGCCCGACGAGCTGGTCGTAGACGTAACCACGCTGGGCGTCGGCAAGACGATCTTCGTGGGCGACCTCGAGTTCGAGAACCTGAAGTTCATTACTCCCGCAACCACCGCTGTCTGCGCCGTTCGCGTAACCCGTGCTTCGCGCGGCGCTGCGGCCCAGGAATAGCCGGTAGCGTATGAAATATCTTATTGTTGGGCTGGGAAATATCGGCGCCGAATATGCCGGAACCCGGCACAACATCGGATTCAACGTGTTGGACGCCCTCGCAGAGGCGTCCAACACTGTTTTTACCACGGCGCGTTACGGCGATGTGGCCGAGGTGAAGCATAAAGGGCGCACGCTGATCCTGCTGAAGCCCTCGACCTATATGAATCTTTCGGGCAAGGCCGTCCGCTACTGGATGGATGCCGAAAAAATCGCCCCGGAGAATCTGCTGGTCGTCTCGGACGATATCGCACTGCCGTTCGGCACGCTGCGACTGCGCCCGAAAGGGAGCGCCGGCGGGCACAACGGCCTGAAGAATATCGCCGAACTGTTGGGAACGGAGGATTTCGCCCGGATGCGCTTCGGCGTGGGCGGCGACTTCCCGAAGGGGCATCAGGTCGATTACGTGCTGGGCGAGTGGAGCGAAGAGGACCGGAAGGCGATGCCCGAACGGCTCAAGGTCTTCTGTGACGCGATCCTGTCGTTCACGACCATCGGCATGGAACGGACGATGAACTTCTTTAACAAGAAGTAGCCGAAAACGACAAAAGATGCCGGCAGGCATATAAAACGGGAAACCGGGCCTTCGTGCTTGCACGGAAAGTCCCGGTTTTTCGTTTTATGCATTCCGCAGGAATTTTGTCGTTTCGGCAGTTCCTCCATAGAAATCACGCCGCGCAGTATGAGCGCAGCGAATGCGGCGTAATTTCGGGGGCAGGGCATCGGGCGGTTCGCGGGATGGCCGGGTCGCCGCCTTCGGGCGATGTCCAGAGAAGAGGCGGATAGCCGTTGCGGGCCTATTGTGGCCCCGCAGCGGGTTGCCCGCCCTACTCCTCGTCGTAATAGATTTCGTCCATCAGTCCGTCCAGTTCGCGGCGCTCCTTCTTGGTGGGGCGGCCCGTGCCGCGGTCGCGGAATACGAAGACGGTCTCGCGCGGAACGTTGAGTTTGTCCAGCTCCTCCTGCGGCGTGATGTTGAGGCAATATAAGGGGACATTCTTGGCCGGCTGGCGGCTCGACACGAGGTCGAGGACCTTATAAGAATAGGTCACCTGCATCCGGCGCACGGAGATCACGTCGCCGATCTTGACTTCGCGCGACGGCTTGGCGTAGGCGCCGTTGACCAGCACCTTGTTGTTGCGGATGGCGTCCGCGGCGTCGCTGCGGGTCTTGAACACCCGCACGGCCCAGAGGTATTTGTCCAGTCTGATGTCGTCCATAGGTCGTTATTTTTCATAAATGGATTCGCTGCGGGGCGTGTCGTGCGACTGCTCGTCGTTCTGGCGGCTGACGCTGAGGATCATGCCCAGGGCGATGGTGGTGAAGAGCGTCGAGGAACCGCCGCGCGAGATCAGGGGCAGCGTCTGCCCCGTTTCGGGAATCAGGTTCACCGTCACCATGATATGCAGCAGCGCCTGGCAGGTTATCAGCAGCGCCAGTCCCAGCACCAGCAGTCCCGGAAACGCCGTGCCGCACCGCCGGAAAATCTCGATTCCGCGGAAGAAAACCCACAGATAAAGCATCAGCAGCGCAATGGCCAGTACGATGCCGTATTCCTCGACGAAAAAGGCGTAGGCGTAGTCGCTTTCGGGGTGGATCATCTCCACGCGCATGGCGCTCTGTCCGGCCCCCTCGCCGAAGATGCCGCCGTTGTAGATGGCGATCATCGAACGCTCGGTGTCGGTGAGGTGTTCGATCGGTTTGTCGGTCTGCGAGCGGGTCCAGAGGTGTATCCATGTCGAGACGCGTCCTTCGGCGGTCTCGCTGCGGCCGAGGTTGAGCGTCATGATGAAGACGATGCCCACGCAGGCCAGTCCGACGAGCTTCATCAATTCGCCGAAGCGGACGCGCCCGATGAGCATCATCACCCACGAGGCGAGGAACACCAGCACGGCCGACGAGGTGTGGGCCGGGAAGATCACGGCGCACGAGACGAGGACGGGCATCAGGATCGGCCATGTTCCTTCGCGCCAGATGCGGCGCTGTTCGCGCGACGAACGCCATGTCCAGAATCTGAGCGACGGCACGATGCGGATTTTGTCGATCTTCGATTGGCGGCCCGCCAGCTGGCTGGCCAGGAACAGCACGGTGGCGACCTTCAGCGCTTCGGAGGGCTGGAACTGGAAGGGGCCGAGCGGAATCCAGCGGGCGGCGCCGTTGGTCGTGGCGCCGATGAAGTAGACGGCGACGGTCAGCAGGACCGAAAGGATGTAGACGGGGCGCGAAAAGAGGTTGTAGATGCGACAGTTGATCTTCTGCACGGCGACCATCAGCACGAGACTGACGACCAGAATCATCAGCTGCTGGCGCAGGAAATGCGCCGTGGTGCGGGCTGTGTGGGCGTCGTAAGCCATTTTGGCCGTCGAGGAGTAGACCACCAGCACCGAAATCACCGCCAATACCGCAATGATGATCCACAGCACGCGGTCGCCCGTGAAAAGCCTGAATTTGGGCTTTTCGTCCCTCTCGCCGCCCTCCTTTGCCGCACGCGGGTTCTCCCCGGACGTTTCGTCCCCGTATTCGGGAGCGGTGCTTCGGCTGCTGCCCCGACCGCCGCTGCCGTTCGGAGCGTCGTCTCCGGCGGCAGCCGCTCCGGCCGTGCGCGAGGCGGTTCCGGCCGTTTCCGACCAGGGTTCCTGCGCCTGCTGCGCACTCCGCGTCTGTTTCCGTTCGCCGAATTTCATCGCCTTATGCCTTTTCGTTTACCCACGCCTTGAATAGTTCGCCGCGGTTCTCGTAATTTTTGAAGAGGTCGAAGCTTGCGCAGGCCGGGGACAACAGCACCGCGTCGCCGGGCCGGGCGGCGGCTTTGGCCGCCGTCATCGCGGCGTCGAGCGAATCGGTGGAGATCACTTCGGGCACGACGCCCGTGAACTCCCGGAGCAGTTTGGCGTTGTCCATGCCCAGGCAGACGAGCGTATGCACCTTCTCGCGGGCGAAACCCTTGAGCGGTCCGTAATCGTTGCCCTTGTCCGTGCCGCCGGCGATCCACACCACGGGGCGTTTCATGCTTTCGAGCGCATAGTAGACCGAATCGACGTTGGTGGCCTTCGAGTCGTTGATCCACAGCACGCCGCCGCTCTCCCTGACCGGTTCGAGCCGATGCTCGACGGGTGTGAAACCGTAGAGCGAACGGCGGATCGTCGCCGGGGCGATTCCCGCCGCGAGGGTTGCAAGGGCCGCCGCCATGGCGTTGTAGGCGTTGTGGAGACCCTTTATCTGCAGTTTCCCGGTGTCGATTTCGACCGACGCGCGGCCGACAGCGGCCGTGAACCGGCTGTCGCAGAGGAAGGCGTCGCCTGCGCCGCTGGCCACGGCGTTTTTCGCCGCGAAAGGGAGCTGCTTCATGCGCAGGTCGTATTTCGGAAGCTGCTGCCAGATCACTTCGTCGTCGCCCGAGTAGACGAAATAGTCGCGCGAAGTCTGGTTCTGCGTGATGCGCATCTTCGAATCGACATAGTTCTGGAAGCAGTGGTCGTAGCGGTCGAGGTGGTCGGGCGTGATGTTCATCAGCACGCCGATATGCGCCCGGAACTTATACATGCCGTCGAGCTGGAACGAGCTTAGTTCCAGCACGTACCAGTCGTAGT
>CAKVKI010000045.1 GCA_934754975.1 uncultured Alistipes sp.
TTTATTGCCTGCGCCTGATCCCCCAAGCCGTTGTAGAACACGACATCCTCGATAAAATTATTCCCGGTTTTATCCATGTATTTTTTGCTCAGAATATAATTCTCGTCGGGCGGAGAAGTGACGACTACGCTTCCGAGAATCGTCGCATAACTGGAATTGGTAACCGTATAGGTTCCCAAGCCATATGCTCCCCTAAAAGAGATCGGAGCCCCGTAAGGATCGCCCGGCAAGGATGCCACCGTCTGTCCATCCCGCTGAAGCTGGTATGTTTCATTAGGATAGGATTTGGATAGAGATATGGTAAAGATCTGATAAGGGTCGTCAAGGGATAAAGGACTCGGAGTAGTAATGGAAATCTGCTCCTTGCCTTTGACCGTTATAGTCCGGGAGTCTCCGTCGGCCGTTGTAAAAGTATATGTATAATCATACCCGGTAGGTGTCATAATGTCGAAATTCAGAACTATTTCTACGGACAGGCTGTTCGGCATTCCCGCATAATATATGCTAACGCCCTGCATTCCAAACATTTTCTCCTCAAAATAGGTTCTCAGTTCGGATTCGTTCATGTATTTGAAAGTCGAAAATGACAAAGCTGCTTTTCCCCCTGGAGGCATAAGTATATTTTCCCCGGAACCGACAAACAAATCAACCTGAGACTTAATATAATCGGGAAGGTCGCTGCCATAATTCCAATACGAGGAAAACTCCCCCAGTGCAGCATTAAAATGGCCTGGCCCGGGTTGGCCCTGTGCCGATAAAGTACAGCATACGATCATGCAAAAAAACAGAAACTTTTTCATATCGGAATCGGGTTTACTTAACTTTGTAGTTATATTCATAGCTATTCATCGCATATCCTTGGTGATCCAAAACACGCGAGAGATTGCCGGCTGCATCGTATTTATAGGTTGTCGTCCGGCCGGCAGGATCTGTTTCGGACATCAGCCCAACTCCCGGTTTATAGGTATACGTGGTGATATGAGGCTGTAAGAATGGATTCATTTTCCTCATGTTATTTATGATCGCCATATCCGATGCTAATGGTTCTGTGGCGTCAAGCAAACGGTCGATTAGTGCTGTACCCAAGTATTGTATTATCGTATCATAGTCGATATCCCTGAATTCAGCAATCGGATAACGGCCCTTGTATCCCCATAGATAGACGATCTTGGTCGTATTGTCTTTCGTTATGTAGACGGGATTTCCGTATTTATCGTACTCATGATAGATAATTCTTGTTTCCAGTTCATTCTGAAGGTGATTCCAGAATTGCTGGGAATACGGATAGTAGCCGTTATTCACTTTTGAGTAATTGGTCTTAACGATCTGCTGCGGACCGTTGCCGCGGGAAATCGACTGTTCCACGACCGTCGAAAGCATATTGCAGCTATACATCCCGGAATAAGGTGCCACACTGCGCAGGTCATAGGGATATTTATATTCCGTAACGATACTGTCCCCCTGACTGGTACATTCCGCGCTGCGAATACACTGACCGAGATCATTATACTGATAATCGATCGTTTTGGTCACTCCGTCGCGCATGACCGTAGATTTGCATATTACCGGCAACCCCGTATTAGTATAATAGTTAAAATAATCGAACCGGCTCAGACCTATAATATCAAAATAAGGCGCATAACGATTACTGAATTCAGGTATACTGAAATTGAGGTATACTTCGTCAGGAGATGGACGCGCACCACTCGCATCTCCGTAAACAGTCACCTCCGGCACAGCCTTGATATTCAATTTTTCTTCTGTACGTATGTCCTGATAATCATTGGTCTCGCTATAAATCAATTTATTGTTCTTATCATATATCATCTTTTGGCACAGCGTTCCATTCTTCCATTCATATGACCTGAACGGATAATCGGGATTGCGCCCTCTGTATGTCCAGTGAGGATAGTGCGAATCATAGTAATTATACGAATAGACCACTTTGCCGATATTCGACGTTTCGTCTCCATAATATTCCGTTACCACAGGGTATACCGCAGGACTTCCGTTGATCGTGTAACTTCTTCGGGGAAATACATTGAAAACATCTATAATGGCATAATAACCTATTTCAACCATACCATGGTTCTCCGAAGTTTGAGATATTATCTTATTTGTCGAATAAAAATCAGACTTATCGATATTGAGGGCGCCGTTAGATACCAGATAGGCCAGACAAGAACCGTTGCCGTCTTCATGCTCGCCATATTTATAAGTCCTCTTGTCCATAAGCGTATTATCGCTGTCGTAATGCTCTATCGATCGTATACGCTGACCGCCCAAAACGACACCGCCGGACTTGTGGGCTTCATATTGGAATTTCGTATATCCTTTCGTCGGATAAACAATTCTATTCAACATACCCAGTCCAGAACCGACCGGATCCGGATTTCTTCTATCCTCCGTGTTGGTGTATACGGAAACCGGACCGGGTGCATACGCGACATTATATAAAACCTCAAATCTCGGAACCCGGTTATCAGTTGCCGGGGCACTGTTAAAATATCCCCAATAGTCGAATCCGGAATCGCTCAAAAGGCGCGGTCTGCCGTTGTACCCGAACTGATAGTCATACAACTCTTTTCCGTTACTATCGCAGAACGTAACTTTATCCAGACGGCGCGGCGAGCGGTCCGTCTCATAGAAATCGCTCTGCGCAACTTTTACTTTAGAGAGCATCTGCATTTTTTGCGGATCCCCTGCATATATTTGTATTTCTGTCAGGCTTCTTATATAAACAGGATCATACAAAAAACATATTTTGCCTCCCCGGTATGATATTTCTTTCAATAAAGGAGGTGATGAAGGCTTACCGCCTGAGGGAGATGACGGTCGCTGAGGTCTCAATACTAAGTCAAGATTATAAAATTGCGACTTTTCAGCCTCGACCCCTAATTCTTCGCAGCTAAACGCAGGCGGAATAATCATCAACTCACGCCGAGTTTCATAGGTAAAAGATACCGTATCGCTTTTGTCCGCAGATATTATCTTCGTAAGATGTCTCGTGGTATTGTCGCTGAAGTTATAACGCTCTTCTTCTTCGAACAAATAAGTTATCCCATTTTCATCCCGTATCATATGTTGTGGAAAACTAAACAATATAGGCCTATTGGGAATATATATAGTCTGCCCTTTATGATAGGCCACACTTCCCTGCAGAGTGGGCAATACATATTGAACCATATCCATTTCCCCGTCTATCGGCCATGTCGAATAGAACATGGGAGAATAGCTTTCAAAAGCCCCCGTACCTCTGGCGATACACTCCAGATATATATTTCCCGAATCTATATTTGTCGATCCCAAGCCCCGCGGATCGATGTCCTCCATGCGTTTTACTTCCGGAGGTCCGGGCGCCGGAATGCCGGAAGTTATCCGGTCGTCACCCCGCACCTGATGGGAAATAAGTCCCCCGGCCATAAACGACCACCCGAGTCCCAATTCCAAAGATACGTCATCATACTTGATGCCCGAAGCGTGATATTTAAATTCAATCGGGACTTTAATGCCATTGATATCTATTTCGTAGACAGGAACCGTAATATCCACGAGACCTGTAAACAAACTTACCGGGTAATCGCCGAACTTCTGCATATTGGCTGCCTTCGGCGATTTGAACGTTATATCCGGCAATGTCGGCACAGTCGGCGAAGTCGATTGTCCGAACAAACAGGCAACATATGTCGTTGCCAATACCAAAATTAGTAGTTTTTTCTTCATAATATTACGTATTAAGGGTTCTGCCAGATCATGCTCAGGATTCTCAAAAAGTTATTGACTTCTCGGTAGAATTTATGGGGATTTCTGTTTTATAAAGATAGCTCATTACTCATGGTTTTCGCCATAAAAACAACCTTTCAAATGCCAGCATAAATCGCTGACAGACAACACATATTCAAATGAAATTATTATCAAAAACTTTCATGGGCGAGCAAGTGCTTACAGTAAAAAGGAAGAATAGAATTTCTTATAGGATACACCGCATAAAACCCTGCTTTATGAGCGATGTCACCGTCGAAAAGCGGTTCGGGGCCGAATGGGTCGATGGAAATAATTCTGCATCCCGGCAGGATCGGAGACATCAGCGATCAGGCCAACGTTGTCTGCCATACAACGATGCACCTCCGATCCCGCGCTGTGCAAATCTGATTTTCACTAAATTTTCCGTCAGAAAAACAGGAGGGCAAAGACCAATCGCCTGCCGGTCCGCAGCGCAGCCGTCTCCGGTTGCGGCGGAAACGGTCCATATTCTTCCGATGCCGTTTCAATGAAGCCGGCCGGTATTCAGGCATCTAAAATTTTGCCGTACGGAATAAATTACTTAGATTTGTGTTTACCCTTATGCGATCTAAGGGCCGATCCATGGCAAAAAAAAGCGTACAAATAGCGTTCGACGATCTTCTCCGACAAATCACCGCTGGAAGCGAAGAGGCATTCCAGACGCTCTACCTGCACTATCACGACCGGCTTTTCCAATTCGCACGCATGTACCTGCACAACCAGCAGGCCGCCGAGGACGTCGTGTCCGACCTGTTTTTCCAATTATGGAAAAGCCGCGGAATGCTCGGCGGCATCGAAAACTTCAACGCCTATATCTACCGCGCGGCGCGCAACAGCTGCACCAACTACCTGCAGAGCGGACACCGGAACCACATATACGACATCGCGCAGGCCCGCCTGCAGGTCAGCGTCGATCCGGCCGTTCCGGCGGACGAGGAGGTGGACTTCCAACTGCTGAACAGTGCGCTGACCGATGCCGTGGAACAGCTCCCCGAACGCTGCCGCATCATCTTCAAGCTGGCTAAAGAGGACGGCATGAGCCACCGGGAGATCGCCGCCGCACTGGATATCTCCGTGAGTACCGTCGAAGGGCAGTTGGCAATCGCCATGCACCGCCTGAGGGCCGCAGCAGCCCCTTTCCTGAAAAAAATCTGAAAAAATCGCAAATCGGCTTAGTGGTTTCGGAGCTTCGTCTTGTCATATTAGTAAACGGACAATCGACAGAACCCAATGGCTGATTTGAAACATACGAACGACAACGATTCATTATTTCCCCGCATCCAGGTGAAAAGCCCCCGTGCGGACGAGCGTCACAGCGCCGAAAATTCCCTCGCGCGCCTGATGACGCGCATCCATGCCGACGCAGCCGGAAAGGTCCTGCCGGGCCGCAACTACACCAAGGCCTACCGCATCTGCCTGGCCGCGGCATCGTTGGTCATCGTTTTCCTCACTTCGGGCTGGCTGGCGACCGCCCTGCGTCCCGCACCCGAAATGCTCATCCGCAACAATGCCTGGGAGAAGGTGGAGTCCCTTACGCTGGCCGACGGCACGCAGCTTACGCTCAACCGCGGCGCCCAACTGATCTACCCCGAAAAATTCGCAGGCGGAACCCGCGAGATATTCCTGTCGGGAGAAGCCTATTTCGACGTGGCACACGACAAAAAACATCCTTTTATCGTTCGGGCCGGGGATCTGAAGATCAAGGTGCTGGGTACCAGATTCAACATCGAAGCCTACCCCGATTCGGAGACCATCACCACCACCCTGCTGGAAGGTTCGGTCGAAGTCGAGAGCCGGCTCAGCCGCCAGTGTATCCGCATGGTCCCCAGCCAGCAGTTATCGTACGACACCCAGAGCGGCGAAATGAAGCTCAGCACGCTCCCCGACTCGGAAGATCCCGTCCGCTGGAAAGACAACGTCTGGGTACTGCACCAGACGCCGTTCACGCAGGTCTGCCGCCGGCTGGAGCAGATGTTCAACGTCAAGATCGTGATTATGAACGATAAGTTCATCGGCAAGAAATTTACCGGAGAGTTTCATTTCGGGGATTCGCTCGAATCGATTCTCGAAGTCATCCGGATAACCACACCGTTCACTTACGAACGTAAGGACGACACGATCGTCCTCAAATAAAAACCAAACCGAACCCTACCGCAACAACCTAAAACCCGAACCTGCCTATGAAGTAAATCCCATCACAAAAAAAACACGGGAACCTCTGTCGAAGTTCCCGCTTCCTTAATGAATCCAAACCAAACCCGGCGGGCCGCTACCCGTACGGATCTATCAATTCATCAATTAGTAAAGGTATGACAAATTTTGATAAGTTCAAGACTTATTGCCTAAAATTTTGCGTCCAGACCAGACTCACTGCTCGCATCTGCCTGTTAATTACAGCAATAACCACTTTCACCCAACCGGCCGCCGCGCAAAATACTCTGCAGGAAATACGGCTCGACTTCAACGACGCGGCATTGTCGCAGGTGCTGAAAAGCATCGAAACGCAAAGCCGTTACACCTTCTTCTACAACAACGACATCGACGTGGCGCAGACCGACTCGGCGCACATCGCCAGCAGCGACATCAATTCGGTCGTCACGAGCGTCCTCAAAGGTACGAACATCGCCCACAGGATTACGGGCAACCGGGTAGTCCTGTTCGTGGGGGGGGGTAATGACGCTGACAATCAGGAGCGTTCGATCTCCGGCAAAGTCACCGACGCGGCGGGAGTGCCGCTGGTCGGCGTGACGGTTCTGGTCACCGGCACCAACTTCGCCACCGTGACCGACGTCAACGGCGGCTATACGGTCCGCATCCCCGGCAGCGGAGCCGAAATCGTCTACTCCTATATCGGTTACGAGGCCCAGCAGCGAGTCGTCGGCTCACAGACGGTCATCAACCTCGCGATGCAGGAAAGCACCGCCCAGATCGGCGCGGTCGTAGTAACGGCACTCGGCATCAAACGCGATCAGAAATCGCTGACCTACAACGTACAGCAGATTGCGGGCGACGACATCAGCATCGTCAAGGACGTGAGCGTGGTAAACAGCCTGGCCGGCAAGGTGGCCGGTGTGCGCATCAACCAGTCGTCGTCGGGTACCGGCGGTTCGACACGCGTGGTAATGCGCGGCGCCAAATCGCTCTTCGGCGACAACAACGTGCTTTACGTACTCAACGGTATTCCGATGATGTCGCTCCGCTCGACCCAGTCGGACAACTATTACGAAGGTGCGGGCGTCGGCGACAGCGACGGCATTTCGAGCATCAATCCCGACGACATCGAGTCGCTTTCGGTGCTGACGGGCGCTTCGGCCGCAGCGCTCTACGGCAACCGCGGCGCCAACGGCGTGATCCTCATCACCACCAAGAAAGGCAGTGCGGACCACTCGACGCACGTCTCCTACTCCAACAACACGACCTTCTCGAATCCGTTCGTCACCCACCAGTTCCAGAATACCTACGGCCGCCAGTCGGGCGACTTCAAGAGCTGGGGCGAGAAACTCGGCAAGGCATCGTCGTACGACCCCAACGATTTCTTCCAGACGGGTTACAACACGCAGAACACCGTCAGCGTCGCATCGAGTTCGGAGCGCAGCCAGTCGTTCGTTTCGGCCGGTTCGGTCAATTCGCGCGGCATCATTCCCAACAACGAATATTCGCGTTACAACTTCACGATCCGCCACGGCCGCGAACTGGTCAAGGACAAACTCGAACTCGACACCGACTTTTTCTTCACCAAGAGCGAGTCGCAGAACGGCGTGGCGCAGGGACTCTACTACAATCCGCTGCTGCCGGTCTACCTCTTCCCGCCTTCGGAGAATTTCGAACGTCTGAAGACCTACGAAATCTACGACTCGGGCCGCAACTTCGCCACGATGTACTGGCCCTACAGCAATACGGGACTCGACGCCCTGAGCCAGAACCCCTACTGGATCACCAACCGCAACATGTTCAACACCACGCAGAACCGTTACATCGTCAGCGGCTCGCTCAAGTGGAATATCACCGACTGGATCAACCTTTCGGGCCGGATCCGCATGGATCACGCCGACACCGGCTACGAGCGTAAGCTCTACGCATCGACGCCGGGGCTGTTCTGCCAGTCGAAAGGCCATTACCGCGAACAGAAGATGACCAACAATGCGCTCTACGCCGACGTGCTGCTCAACATCGACAAGCAGCTCAATGACGATTTCCGCCTGACGGCCAACATCGGCGCCAGCCTCTACGACGAGAAATACGACATGATGGGACAGAGCGGCAACCTGCTGCGTCTTGCCAACTTCTTCCACGTCAGCAACATCAACCTGTCGGACCCGACGACCGAAATGACCCGCGAACACATCCATCAGCAGACGCAGGCCGTCTACGGTTCGGTGCAGGTCGGCTACCGGAATTTCGTTTACGTCGATGCGTCGGTCCGCTCGGACTGGTTCTCGACGCTGGCCGGCACGCCCTCCATGTCGTCGGTCTATCCTTCGGTCGGCGCGTCGCTGATCCTCTCGGAGCTGATTCCGCAGAACAAGATCCTCAACTACTGGAAAATCCGCGGCTCGTACGCCGGCGTGGGCAATCCCCCGTCGCCCTACCTGACCTACACCTACATTCCGCTGGAGGGCCAGAACATCAGCACCGACGGTTTCGCCGCCGCTACGCACCTCAAGCCCGAACTTACCAAATCGTTCGAAATCGGTACGGAACTGCGCATGTTCAACAACAAACTGAACGTCGAGTTCACCTACTACAACACCAACACCCACAACCAGCTCTTCAAGTACGAGATCCCCTCGTCGTCGGGCTACTCCTATGCCTACGCCAACGCCGGCAAGGTCAATAACCGCGGTATCGAACTGCGAGTGGGCTTCAACCAGAACATCGGTCCCGTAAAATGGGAGACGACGCTGACCTACACGCGCAACCGCAACGAGATCAAGGAACTGCTCGACGAATACGTGACCGATCCCGTAACGGGCACCACGGTCAAGGCGCCGCAGGAATTCATCGTTTCGACGGCCGAGTCGTACCGCATGGTGCTGACCAAGGGCGGCACGATGGGCGACATCTACGCCACGCACCTCAAGCAGGACCCCAACGGCTACATCTATGTGAACCCGATGACCAACGGCATCGAAATCGAGCCTAACTCCTATGTCAAGGTCGGTTCGATCGACCCCAAATACACGCTGGGATGGCATAACTCCTTCTCGTGGAAGGGGCTGAACCTCGGCTTTTTGATCGACGCCCGCGTCGGCGGCGTGGTCGTGTCGGGCACCGAAGCGATGATGGACCAGTACGGCGTATCGAAATCGACGGCCCGCGACCGCGACAACGGCGGCGCGATCGTCAACGGCGGACGCATGGACGCCAAGACGTTCTATTCGGTAGCCGCCAGCGGCACCACGGGCGTACTTTCGAACTACGTTTACAGCGCGACCAACGTCCGCCTGCGCGAACTGTCGCTGAGCTACACGCTTCCGGCGCTGGCCCGCGAACGCCTGCGCATCACCCTTTCGCTCATTGCCAACAACGTGCTGATGCTCCACAACGAGGCGCCGTTCGATCCCGAACTGACCTCCAACACCGGTACGTACTATCAGGGCTTCGACTATTTCATGCCGCCGTCGCTGCGTTCCTGGGGTTTCGGCGTAAAAGTTAATTTCTAAATCAGGAGAGACAGGTTATGAAAAAACTACGCTATACAATCGCTTGCGGAGCCGCGGCACTCGCGCTCCTGGCAACGGGCCTGACTTCGTGTACGGGCGACTTCGACACTATCAACACCAGCAAAGACAAACCCACCCCCGAGGACGTGGACCGCGACAACGCATGGGCGGCGTTCATCCAGACCATGCAGCGCAACGTCTTCGCCGAGGGAGCCAACGCCTACCAGCTGGCCGACAACCTGCTGGGCGACAGCTATGCCGGGTATTTCGGGCAGGCGCAGGACTGGGACAGCGGCAACAACTCGACCTGCTACGCATTCCCCACAGCCAAATGGAAAGACGAACCCTACAAGCAGGCCTACAACAACGTGATGAGTTCGTGGAACATCCTGCGCCAGAAGGTCGATTCCGCATCGGTGGTCTTCGCGCTGGGCGAGGTGGTCAAGGTGCAGGCGATGCACCGTGTGACCGACATCTACGGTCCGCTGCCCTACACCGCCTTCGGCAAAATGTCGAGCGGCCTGCCCTACGACTCGCAGGAGACCATCTACCGCACCTTCATCAAGGAGCTGGACCATGCGCTCAAAACGCTCAAAGCCGCATACGAGGCCGATTCGGGCGCGAAACCCATCGCCGACTTCGACGTGGTGTTCGATTCGGACCTGGAGAAATGGATCCGCTTCGCCAACTCGCTCAAACTGCGTCTGGCCATGCGCGCCCGCTACGCCGCGCCCGGCGACGCCCAGACATGGGCCGAGGAGGCCGTGAACTTCCAGTTCGGAGCCTACAATACCGGCGTGATGACCGACAACACCCACTCGGCCCAGCTGCTCACCCGCACGGGCATCGGCTTCTCGTACAAACATCCGCTCGAATACCTCTGGGGCGAATACAACGAATGCCGCATGGGTGCGACCATGGAGAGCTACCTGTCGGGATACGGCGATCCGCGCCTGGAAAGCTACTTCTCGCCCGCCGAAAAAGACGGCGCTTACCACGGAATCCCGAGCGGCATCATCTCGAACCCGAAGGACTACCAGTCGCTGGCCAGCTGTCCCAAAGTGGGCTTCACCTCGCCGCTGACATGGATGTGCGCCGCCGAAGTCTACTTCCTGCGCGCCGAGGGCGCCACTCTGAGCTGGAACATGGGCGGCACGGCCGAGAACCTCTACAACGAAGGCATCCGCACGTCGTTCTCCCAATGGGGCGCGTCGAACGCCGACAAATACCTGGCCGACAGCAAAAGCGTTCCGGCGAAATATCCCGGCTTGGGACAGGCGGGTTCGATCGGCAGTCCGAGCGACATCACCATCAAATGGGCCGCCGACGGCCGCGAACTCGAACGCATCCATGTGCAGAAATGGATCGCCCTCTACCCCGACGGACAGGAGGCGTGGAGCGAAATCCGCCGCACGGGCTACCCGAAGGTATTCCCCTCGCAGACCAACCGCAGCGGCGGCGTACTGCCCTCCGGCGCGACGATCCGCCGTGTGCCCCTGCCGCAGCAGGAGTACGACGGCAATGCCGAGCAGGTGGCCAAAGCCGTAAACGAATTCCTCGGCGGCAGCGACAACTGCGCCCGGAAACTCTGGTGGGACGCCAAATAAATTACGAACCTCAAAAAGTCTGAAAACCATGAACAAACTCATAAAATTAGGATGTATCGCATTGGCAGGCACCCTGTTGTTCTCGTGTGAGACCGATCCCGAGAAGCTGGAGATTGTCAAGCCCTACCCCAAATCGGATCAGTACTACGCCAACCTGCGCGACTATAAGAACAGCGACCACGAAATCGTCTTCGGCTGGTTCGGCAACTGGAGCGCCACGGGAGCCTCGGCGTCCAACTACATGAAATCGCTCCCCGACAGCGTCGATATGGTCGGTCTCTGGGGCGGCTGGCAGAACATTACCGAAGCCCAGCGTAAAGATATGGAGGATTCTCAGCGCAACCGCGCCCTGAAAGTGATCGCCACCTCGCTTTTCGACGGATTCGAAATGGGCGTGGCGCCCGACGGCGCGACGGCGGCCACCGAAGAGGAGATGCTGGCCTACTGGGGTTGGGAAGGTCCCTACCGCTCGTACGGCAACGACAACCTCACGGAGGGCAATATCGCGGCCATCCAGCGTTTTGCGCATGCTTTCTGCCAGCGCATCATCGACAACGGATACGACGGACTGGATATCGACAACGAACCCAACATCGGCACCGGCAAGAAGCCCTACGGCATATCGGGCTTCCCCAACCGCTACAAAGTCTTCATGGACGTCGTGGTTACCTATTTCGGCCGCACCTCGGGCACGGGACGCATACTGGCCATCGACGGAGAGCTGAGCGCCAACATGCCCCGCGAGTTCGGCAAGTGCTTCGACTACTTCATCGCACAGGCATACAGTTGCTACGGCGATTCGGACCTCGACGGACGTCTGAAGAGCTGCGCCAACTACTTCTCGGAAGTTCCGTTCAAAGACGTAGCCCGCAGGTTTATCGTCACCGAGAATTTCGAGAACATCACCTACCGCACCAACGGCGGCGCCAACTACACGACCCGCGACGGCGAGTCGATGAAATCGGTGGCCGGCATGGCGCAGTGGCAGCCCCTCGTCGACGGAGAAAAAATCAAGAAAGGCGGCTGCGGAACCTACCATATGGAGTACGAATACCGCAATCCCGAACCTTACAAATTCCTGATCGAGGCGATACAGATTCAGAACCCCGCCCGGAAGTAATCGTTTAACGGACAAAAAAGAAATTGCCATGAAACTGAAACATAGTTTATTCGCACTGATCGCATTGGCGGCCGCAGGCTGCCAGAAAGCCCCGGTTTACGACGATGTGGTCTACATCGCCGGAGCCGAAGGCGAAGTACCCACCCTGTCGCTCACGCTCGACGACCAGTTTCCCAAGGAGCTGAGCGTAAAGGTCTCGTCGTCGATCGTCGTCGGACGCGACACGAAAGTGCGGCTCGTAACCGACCCTTCGAAAATCGAAGAGTACAACACCCAATACGGCAAGAAGGGCGTAATGCTTCCCGAAGCGAACTTCGTACTCAAGAATACCGAACTGACCATTCCCGCAGGTTCGTTCTCCGCGGCCGAACCGCTCGTGGTGAGCGTCACCAAGGACGAAGGGCTCAAAGAGGGCGTCAGCTACGTCATTCCGCTGAGCATCGAGAGCGTGGACGGCGACCTGAAGGTCAAGGACGGATTCCGGACGGTATTCGTCGAGATCGGCCGTATCATCATCGGCCCGGCGGCCGACTGTTCGGGCAGCACCTATTTCAAAGTCGATTTCGCCGAAGGCGGGCAGGACAAATACGACATCTACAACCTGGGCGAAGTGACTTACGAAGCCCGCATCAACCTGCAGCGCTGGGGCGGCTGGTGCAATACGGTAATGGGTCTCGAAGAGAACTTCTGCCTGCGTTTCGTACAGGATGACTTCAAGGGCCAGCTTCAGCTCTCCGGATGGGGCGGCACGCTGATGGTTCCCACGGGCGGAATCGCCGTGAGCCTGGGCAAATGGACCCATGTGGCGGCCGTATTCGACGGCCCGAACAAGAAGGTCAGCATCTACATCGACGGCGTACTGGCCTGCTCGGCCGACACCAACAAAACCTCGCTGGACCTCACGCAGGTATATCAGGACGACTCGTTCCGCATCGCCAACTCGTGCAACGACGGCCGCCAGCTGAAGGGTTACATCAGCGAAGCCCGCGTATGGGCCAAGGCGCTCAACGGCAACGACCTGAAGAACAACATGTGCTACGTGGACCCGGCGACGGACGGCCTGCTGGCATACTGGCGTTTCAACGAGAAAGCCGACGGCAAAAAGGTGGAGGACGACCTGACCGGACACGGATACAAGGCGACCTACTCCAGCTCGGCCATGAAATGGGTGGACAACGTCCGCTGCCCCGAATGACGACCGGCGTAATAT
>CAKVKI010000046.1 GCA_934754975.1 uncultured Alistipes sp.
CCTGCCTGCCGATGAGCGACCAGCTCTCATGGATCGACGGCTATGATATGAACGATCCCCACTTCTACAACTTCCCCAGCTGGTTCTACTCCAACACCGACTACTTCGACAACTTCCCGCGCGAAGAGGGTCACAAAACCTATGTCGGCGAATACGCCTGCAACATGGGCGTCGGATCGGGCAACATGGAGGGCGCGCTGAGCGAAGGGGCGTTCATGATGGGCATGGAACGCAATTCGGACCTGGTGACGATGACCTCCTACGCCCCGCTGATGGAGAACACCAAATGCCGCATGGGCGTCAACCTGATTCTGGTGCGGAACGACGACGTCATCGGCCGCAGTTCCTACTGGGTCGAGCGCATGTTCACCGACAACCGTCCGGATGTGAACCTCGCCACCGACACGCAGCTGGGAGTGCTTCCCGATAAGACCACCCCGGTCGGCGGCATCGGCCTGGGAACCTACCAGACGGCGGCGGAGTACTCCAATATCCGCATTTCGGTAGACGGGGAGCAGGTTTACGCATCGGATCCGGAGAATAATCCCGGCGAATGGATTGCCGCTTCGGGCGACTGGAAAATCGAAGGCGGCAAGCTGATCCAGCCCGACGAGAACGGCACCGGTTCGATCATGCTCCGCGACCAATGGCTCGACGCCGTCAAGTCGAAGATCGTATCCGTGGAATTCGACGCCAGGAAACTGGGCGGCAAAGAGGGATTCGTTCTCAAGTTCGGCGCCAAAGACCCGGCGAACTGCTACCAGCTGACGCTGGGCAGCTTCGGCAACGCATGGACGATCTTCCAGAGCGTCGCCGACGACAACGCCTTCGTGCTGAACACCGACCGTCCGACGACACGCATCGAAACGGGCCGCACCTACCATGTAAAACTCGTCATCAAGGACAAGGACATCCTGGAGTGCTGGATCGACGGCCGGAAAGACCTGACCTACGACAACAGTTACGTACAGCGCCAGTACGCCATCGCGGGACTGGACCGGACAAACGGCGAAGTGATCGTCAAGGTAATCAATGCCGAAGACGTTCCGATGCGGACGAAACTCAATTTCCGCAACGCCGAATTCGAACCGCAGGGCAGACGCATCTTCCTCTGGGCGAATTCCAAGCACGAGGAAAACACCTTCGAGGAGCGGAACAGGATCGTTCCGGTGGAGGATGTCTTCAACAACGTAAGCTCCTCGATGGAGGTAACGTTCCGCCCCCAGTCGATGACCGTACTGAGACTCAAACTCAAAAAATAGCCCCCGCCGCCCGTCTGCCGCCGCATCGCACCGAAACGGCGGCAGACAGGGCTGCGGGCCGCAAATCCGAACGAACATGAAAAACATCAGACACCGTATATTTCCGCTCCTGACGGCAGCCGCAACGTTTATCGGTTGTGCAGTTTCGGCCGCGCCGCAGTCGGGACAGTTCTACAAAACCAAAATGCACAAAGGCGCGATCACCGTCGCCGACATCCGCCGGGACCACGGTCCTGCACGCATGATCTCCACGGCCTTTCAGGGACTCATAAACCAGCAGACGGCCGAGTGCTATCTCTACCTGGCCGACCACCATGTCCGTCAGCTCGACGACACCAAACGCCCCTTCGAGGTCCTGCCCCTCGGCGAAGGCCGCGATCCGGGTCTGCGGTCGCTGTTCAAAGCCTATGCGGACCGTGTGCAGAATATCTACATCTGGAGTCCCGAGGAGGACTGGTCGTGGAACATGGCCGTCATGCTCTCGGCCCAGCACCAAGGACTGCCGCTGACCGAGGAACTCTATGCCCTCCTGACGGCTGAAACTCCGTGGAAAGGCAACGTCGAGCGTCTGTACGGCCGCTGGGCCTCCAAGCGCGACGCATATGAATGGGCCATGGAGACCATTCAGCCCCAATGCCATCCGAACATACTTTTCACACTGGGACTGCGCAGCGACTGGATGGGCAATCCGTGGACGCTCTACGACTATGCCGTGGCGTCGCGCGGCTTCGCATTCTGGCTCGACGACGCCGATCCCGAAGAGCGTTCGATCATCGAGGAGATCTGCCGAAAAGGCGACTTCAAGCCGGGAGCCATCGTCATGGGCTATGCCAAGAGCGGCGACGACCTGCTATACGTCACCAACCGCTATAATATCGGTTACGTCGTGAGCGACTACTACGCCAACGGCAGTTTCTGGTGCAGTTACCCGAACAAATCGTTCAAACAGCGGCCGGGCAAAGCCGTCAAGGCCGAAAACGGCAAAATCTACGTCAGCGTCGTATTCAGCGACGGCGACAACGTACAGTTCGACCAGAACGCACTCTACGCCATCTGGACCGAAGATACCGACCGCGGGGCCTTCCCCGTCGGCACGACCCTCTGCGCCGGCATGCAGGAGCTGAACCCGTTCCTGCTGGAGTGGTATTACAAGCACATGAGTCCCAACGACGAGCTGATGGCCGGTCCTTCGGGCTACCAGTTCATCTACGGCCGCGACTACAGCGAGGAAGGTTATGAGAAGTGGCTCGAACTGAACCGCCGGTGGCTCGCGTCGGCCGGATTCAAGACGGCCTGCTTCTGGCACACCTCCTACGGCACGGACCGTTTTTACCGCTATGCGGAAACCGCGGGACTCGAAGGCGTCTTCAACGGCGACGACGATGTAGTGCTGGACTACCACGACGGGGTAATCATCATGAATCAGGGCGACCATCTGGTTGCCGAGGGCGACCTGTACAACAACCTCGCGCACCGGCAGGGGCTGCTCGATCCTTCGCGACCGCACTTTCTGAACGTCTACCCTACAGCGGCCACTTACGGCTACCACGGCGTAGCCCGCCTGAAACGCGAAGCCGAACGGCTGGAAAAGGATTTCCCCGGACGTTTCGTATTCCTGATGCCCAAGGACAACGTCGCCACGGCCCGCAAGTATTACGAGGCGCACCCCGAGCATATTCCGTGGAAAAACAAGTCTCAGAACAAATAATCCGGCCATGCTTAAACAGACGATCATTTCGCTGCTGGCTCTCGCCGGCACAACCGCTGCACAAGCCCGGACTCCCGATCCGTCGCTCGCACGGCAGGAAGGCGTCCTGCAATGGGTGGACACGCGGATCGGCACGTCGGGCCACGGCCATACCTTTATGGGCGCAGCCGCGCCGTTCGGAGCCGTGCAGCTCGGTCCCAACAACTTCAACAAAGGCTGGGACTGGTGTTCGGGCTACCACGATTCGGATTCGATCTGCGTGGGATTCGCACACCTGCACCTCAACGGCACGGGATGCAGCGACACGGGAGACCTGCTCTTCATGCCCACCACGGGCGACATACGTGTGACGCCCGGATCGCAGGAGAATCCCGACAGCGGCTACGCCTCGCGCTACTCGCACCGGCGCGAAGCGACCGCCCCGGCCTACTACCGGCTGCATCTGGACGACTACGGCATCGACGTCGAACTGACCGCCACCGAGCGCGTAGGATTCCACCGCTACACCTTCCCTGACGACAGTCAGAAACAAGTGCTGATAAACCTCTTCGACGCCAACGGCGACGACCGCGCGACGGAGACCTTTATCGAACAGCAGGACAACCATACGGTCCGCGGCTACCGCTGTTCGTCGGGCTGGTCCAAACAGCAGCGCATCTATTTCACGGCACGCTTCTCGGAACCTGTAACGCTCGAAATCTACAAGGACGACAAATTGGCAGCAGGCAGCAGCGTCGAGCGCGGCATAAACCTCAAGGGAGCCGTGCGGCTCGACGATTCGGCCCGCGAAGTGCTGGTCAAAGTCGGCATCTCGCCCGTCAGCATGTCGGGCGCGGCGCGCAACATCGACTGCGAACTTCCCGGCTGGGACTTCGCCGCCACGGTCAGGGCGACCAGCCGCAAATGGGAACGCGAGCTGGGCAAAGTCGCGGTCAAAGGTTCGGACGATGCGGCCCGCCGCATCCTCTACACCGGGCTTTACCACGCTTTTCTCCAGCCCAACCTCTTCAACGACTGCGACGGGGCATACCGCGGCGCCGACGGCAAAAACCACGGGGATCCAGGCCACGAGACCTACACCGTATTCTCGTTATGGGACACCTACCGCGCCGCGCACCCGCTCTACACGCTGCTGCAGCCCGAACGCGTACCCGACATGGTCAATACGATGCTCGACATTTACGACGAGCAGGGGTATCTCCCCGTCTGGCACCTGTACGGCTCCGACACCCGCGAAATGATCGGCATCCAGTCGGTCCCGGTCGTCGCCGACGCCCTGATGAAAGGATTTCCGGGCATCAACTACGACCGCGCCTTCGAAGCCATGAAGCAGTCGATGCTGAGCGACTACAAGGGACTCGCATGGCTCCGTACGCAGAATTATATCCCGTCCGACAAAGAGGGCGAATCGGTTGCCAAAGGGCTGGAATATGCGCTGGCGGACGGCAGCATCGCCCTCGCGGCCGAAAAACTGGGCCGCGAAGAGGACGCCCGCCTGTTCGGGAAGCGCGCCCGGTTCTACACCGGCTACTGGGACCCCGAAACCCAATTTTTCCGGGGTCGCAACCTCGACGGATCATTCCGCGAACCGTTCGACCCGTTCCACTCGACCCACCGCAACGACGACTACTGCGAAGGTACGGGATGGCAGTACATCTGGCTGGTGCCGCACGACGTCCGGGGGCTGATTTCGCTCTTCGGCAGCGAAGAAGCGTTCACGGAGAAGCTCGACAGGCTCTTTACCGTCGAGGGCGACATGGGCGAACAGGCGTCGGGCGACATATCGGGCCTGATCGGCCAGTACGCCCACGGCAACGAACCGGGACACCACACCGCCTATCTTTACGCTTACGCCGGACAGCAGTGGAAAACCGCCCGCATGGTGCGCCGCATACTCAACGAAATGTATACCGACCGGCCCAACGGACTGGCGGGCAACGAGGACTGCGGCCAGATGTCGTCGTGGTACGTACTTTCGGCGATGGGATTCTACCCGGTGAATCCTTCGCTGGGCATCTACGTCCTCGGCAGTCCCAAATTCGCGGAGGCGACCATCCGGACGGGAAACGGCAAAAAATTCACGGTAAAGGCCGACGGCAATTCGGAACGCAATATCTATATCCAGTCGGCGGAACTCGACGGTAAACCCTATCCGTATGCCTACATCCGCCACAGCGACATCGTAAAGGGCGGAACGCTGCGCCTGACAATGGGCCCGCAGCCGAACAGGAAGTTCGGCGCCGCTCCGGAACACCGCCCCTTCGAACGTTAAATTACAGATAACCCAAACAACAAACCGACCATGAAAACCTTACACCAGATTCTTTCGCTTCCGGCGTTGGCCCTGCTGCTGGGCGCCTGTTCGCAGCCGGAATCCCAAATAAACATCGATGCGGCGCAGCGCGGCGCGGAGATTCCCTCGTCCCTGTACGGCATCTTCTTCGAGGAGATCAACCATGCGGGCGACGGCGGACTCTACGCCGAGCTGATTCAGAACCGCGGATTCGAAGATACCTCTGTTCCCGAAGGCTACCGGGTCGAAGGCGATAAAATCTATCCGCCCGCCGTCTGCAATCACCTTACCGGCTCGAAGCCCCATCCCGATCTGGCATTTCGCTGGACAACGGACGAAATACCCGCATGGTCGCTCGAACAGTCGGCTGGCGAAGGCGCGTCCATGAAACTCACAACCGAATATCCGCTAAACAGCGCGACTCCGACGGCGCTGAAGGTCACTCTTCCCGCGCAGGGGCGCGTCGCCCTCTCCAACACCGGATTCTGGGGCATCAACATCGAGAAAGACAAAAGCTATTTCCTGCGTTTCAACACCTCGAACGGCAATCTGTTCGACGGCAAAGCCACCATCAAACTCGTCGGCACCGACGGCACGGAACTCTGCAACCGGCCGCTGGCCCTCGACCCGGACAAATCCTGGTGTCAGTATTCGGGCGAACTCGTAGCCACCGGCACCGACCACAACGCCCGCTTCGTCATCGAACTCGAAGGCAAAGGCACGCTGCTGCTCGATTACGTTTCGCTCTTCCCGGCCGAAACGTTCCGCAACCGCGAAAACGGACTGCGCAAGGATATCGCCGAAACGCTCGAAGCCATGCGTCCGGCATTCGTCCGCTGGCCGGGCGGCTGCGTGGTGGAGGGCATCACCCTTTCGAACCGCATCAAATGGAAGGAAACCATCGGCGATCCGGCCACCCGTCCGGGCGTTTACGACACCTGGGGCTATCGCACCACGATGGGCTTCGGGTACCATGAATTCCTGCAATTCTGCGAGGATATCAATGCCGAAGGTATGTTCGTCTGCAACGTGGGGCTGGGCTGCCAGGGCCGCGCGGGCGACGCCTGCCCGGAAGATGAAGTGGACTTCTTCATCAATGACGCGCTCGACGCCATCGACTACGCATTGGGCGACGGCACGACCGCGTGGAGCCGCAAACGCGTCGAGAACGGACATCCCGAGCCTTTCCCGCTGAAATACGTCGAGATCGGCAATGAGAACTGGGGACCGGTCTATGAAAAGCGTCACAACAAATTCTACAAAGCCATCAAGGCGAAATATCCGCAGTTAAAACTCATCTCGACGCTCGGGCTGGGCGGCCAGCACCGTCACGAAAAGGTCGATATGATAGATCCACACTGGTACGTATCGCCCGAATTTTTCTTCGCCAGCGACAAACTCTTCGACCAGCAGGAACGCGGGGATTACGAAATCTACATCGGCGAATACGCCGTCAACCAGAACGTCGGCGGCGGCAACCTGCTCGGCGCACTGGCCGAAGCGGCGTTCCTCACGGGCGTCGAGCGCAATTCCGACCTGGTGAAGATGGCCTCCTACGCTCCGTTGTTCGAGAACGTCAACGACCGCGTCTGGCCCACGAACCTCATCTGGTTCGACTCTCACCGCGTCATGGGACGCTCGTCGTATCAAGTACAGAAGATGTACGCCGAAAACCGTCCGACATTCAACGTTTCCACAACGTTCGAACAGCCGGCGATTCCGGTCGAGGTCAATGGACAGGTCGCGCTGGGCGGCTGGAATACGGACAACGAATACAAGGACCTGAAAGTCACGCTGGCCGACGGCCGCACCGTCGAGGCCGACATGACGCAGGGCTGGACGCCCCAGGAGGGTACGTGGACCGCGGGGGACGGCGCGATGAAAGGCTCCGGTCCCGGCGTAATGCGCTGGAACCTGTGGAGCGCACCGGAAGCGTTCGGCGACTGCTCGATCTCGCTCAAGGCCCGCAAAACCGCCGGAGCGGAGGGATTCCTCATCTACTTCGGCATGCACGACGGGCTGAACGGCTACGTACTCAACATCGGCGGCTGGGGCAACCAGACAACGGCTTTCCAGCGCATCAACGGCAACGACATGCCGCAGATTCCCAACAACATCTCGCAGCATGTGGAGGAGGGACGCTGGTACGACATCCGCATCGACGTCAAAGGCGGCAAATTCACCTATTACCTCGACGGCAAGCAGATGCTCGAAACGACGATCGAGAACATACAGCGCTATGTCATTTCGGGTTACGACGACCGCACGGGCGAACTGGTCGTCAAATTCGTGAACGCCACCGAAGAGCCGTTCACCACGTCGGTCAACCTGCAGAACATAACCTCCGTGGAGCGTAAGGGCAAAGTCGTCACCCTCACGTCGGCCGACCCCAAGGACGAGAACACGCTCGACGATCCGAAGAAGGTATTCCCAAGGGAAAGCACCTACAACGGCTTCTCGGAAAGGTTCGACTACACGTTCGAACCGTGGTCGTTCACCGTGCTGCGCATCAAGGCCGAAATCTAAATACCGAACAAAGGGATAACCCGCCGGCACTGCTACGGAAGGCGGGTTATCCTTTTTCCAAAATTCCGAACCGCATGAAAAAGATTCTTTTCACCCTGCTCTCCGCCGCCGTCGCCGTATCGGCTGCTGCCGGCGATAAAAACTACCTCCGCTATGTGGACCCCTACATCGGAGCGGGCGGACACGGCCACGTCTTCGTCGGGGCCTGCGTACCCTTCGGCACGGTGCAGGCCGGACCGCAGAACATCTTCAAAGGCTGGGACTGGTGTTCGGGCTACCACTATTCGGACAACGTGCTGATCGGATTTTCGCACACGCACCTCAGCGGTACGGGCTGCACCGATCTGGGCGACATCCAGATCATGCCCTTCACGGGCGACGTGCGTACGCGCCGCGGCGAACAGGACGACATCTCGAACAGCTGTTCAGCCCATTACCGGCATGAAAACGAGCGGGTTTCGCCCTATTTCTATTCCCTGACGCTCGACAACGGCATTCATGCCGAACTGACCGCATCGCGGCGGGTCGCGTTCCACAAATACACATTCCCGGCAGGCAAAGAGGCCCGTCTGCTGATCAACCTCCGCGAAGGCAACGGATTCCCGTCGGTCGCCTCGTCGCTACGGCTGGTCGATGCCCACACCGTCGTCGGCCACCGCATCGTCAAAGGCTGGGCGCCGGAACACCGCGTCTACTTCGCACTGAAAAGCGACCGTCCGATCGCCGAACTGCTGGTCTTCAACGACGACGAGCCGGCCGGACGCGGCGAGCTGGAAGGCGAAGGCGTGAAAGGCGTGGTCTGCTTCGAAGGCGCCGTCGAAAAGCTGGCGCTGAAAGTCTCCATTTCGTCCGTAAGCACCGACAATGCGCTGGAAAACCTGTGCAGGGAGATTCCCCACTGGAATTTCGGCAAGGTGATGACGGCGGCCCGCGACGCATGGGAAAAGGAATTGGAGCGCGTCGAGATCACGACTGCGGACGAACGCGCCAAGCGCATCTTCTATACGGCCATGTACCATACGATGATCGCTCCCACGACCTATTGCGACGTAAACGGCGAATTCCGCGGCCACGACAACAAAATCCGCAAAGCCGGCCGGACGAATTATTCGACCTTCTCGTGCTGGGACACCTACCGGGCGCTGCATCCGTGGTTCACGATCATCCAGAGCGACCGGGTGGGCGACATGGTCGCGTCGATGCTCTCGATCTGCGACCAGCAAGGCAAGCTTCCGATCTGGCCGCTGATCGGCGGCGAGACCAACCAGATGCCCGGCTACGGCAGCGTACCGATCGTCAGCGACGCAGTGGTGAAAGGTATCCGGGGAATCGACGCGGAGCGCGCCCTGCAATGCGCCCTGCAGACGGCCACACTCCGCGAACAGGCCGGAATCGGCTATCTGCTTGACCGGGAGTATATCCCCGCGGACAAGGAGTTCGAGGCGACGTCCAAAGCCATGGAGTATGCGGTGGCCGACTGGGGCATCGCCGCCATGGCGCACAAACTCGGCCACAAAGAGACGGAGCGGACTTTCGCCCGGCGCGCCCGCTACTGGAAACATTACTTCGACGGCGACATCAATTTCATCCGCCCGAAATTCGACGACGGAAGCTGGCTCACGCCCTACAATCCGTTCCAGTCGGTACACGGCGGCACGGGCTACTTCGCCGAAGGCACGGGGTGGCAGTACACCTTCTTCGTGCCGCAGGACCCCTACGGACTAATCGAAGCCATGGGCGGCGACGAGCCTTTCCGCGCCAAAATCGACTCGCTGTTCCGCGTCTCCGGCGACATGGGTCCCCACGCCTCGGCCGACATTTCGGGACTGATCGGCCAGTACGCCCACGGCAACGAGCCTTCACACCACGTCATCTATCTCTACAACTACACAGGACAGCAGTGGAAAACCGCCGAATTGGTGCGCTACGTACAGCATCATTTCTACACCGACCGACCGGACGGCATCATCGGCAACGAGGACTGCGGCCAGATGTCGGCATGGCATATTCTCTCGGCGCTGGGCTTCTATCAGGTCAATCCCTCCTGCGGCGTCTACTCGTTCGGCAGCCCGCTTTTCGAGAAAGCGGTGCTGAATATGCCCAACGGACGCAAATTTATGGTGACAACAGAGAACAATTCCGCAAAAAACAGCTATATTCAATCCGTGGAACTGAACGGAAAACCTTATCTGAACTCTTACATCGCATACGACGACATCGTTCGCGGCGGCACGCTGAAATTCGTCATGGGCCCGCAGCCCAATTACGACTTCGGATCCGCCCCCGAACACCGTCCCTACAACGAAATACACTAATCCTGACACATGAATACGAACACCAAACGACTGCTCTGCACCCTCGCCGGCACGACGGCCCTGCTGACGGCGGCGGCCGGAAGCGGCGGCGGGAGCCGCATCGAAATCGACCTCGGCAAACGCGGGGCCGAAATTCCCGCATCGCTTTACGGCGTCTTCTTCGAAGAGATCACCGGTTCGGGCGACGGCGGCCTTTACGCCGAAATGATCCGCAACCGGGGCTTCGAGGAGGGTGTACTCCCGACGGGTTGTGCGCTCGACGCCGACGGGTATGCCGCCGCACCCCACGCGCACTGCTATTCGAACGACTCGATCAACCGCTTCCGTGTGCGGTGGAGTCCTGATCTGGCGATGACGGGCTGGCGAACGCAGTACGCCGACGGTTCGCAGGCCGCTTCGGCCGTTACCGCCGAATATCCGCTCAACGCCGCTACGCCCCACGCCCTAAGGCTCGACCTCGCCGCGGCACGCGGCGAAGTAAGCGCCGTGAACAGCGGTTACTGGGGAATCGCCGTGGAAGCGGGCAAGAGCTACGATCTGGAATTTTACGTTCGGGCGGAAAAGACTCCGTGGTGCCGCGCTGCAATCGTCGCACCCGACGGGAAGCCCGTCGCCGTGAACGATATGCGCCTGACGGCGGACGGTGGCTGGCACCGCTATACGGCGACCTTCACCCCGTCGGAGACCGGAAACAAAAACACCCTGCGCCTCACCTTCCCCGCCGAAGGCCGCGTCTGGATCGACTATGTGTCGCTGTTCCCGCGCGACACCTACAAAGGCCGCGCCAACGGACTGCGCAAGGATGTGGCGACGATGATCGAAGAACTGCGCCCGGCGTTCGTCCGCTGGCCCGGCGGCTGTATCGTCGAGGGGCTGACGCTCGACAACCGCGTGAAATGGAAGGAGACCATCGGCGACCCGGTAAAGCGTCCGGGAGAGTACAACCTGTGGGGTTACCGCAGTACGTACGGGTTCGGCTACCATGAATTCCTGCAGTTCTGCGAGGATATCGGCGCCGAGGGCATGTTCGTCTGCAACGCGGGCATGTCGTGTCTGTTCCGCAACGGCGACTATGTGCAGGGCGACGAACTCGAACCGCTGATCGAGGAGGCGCTCGACGCCATCGAATACGCTTTAGGCGATGCAAAGACGACCAAATGGGGCGCCGAACGCGCCAGGAACGGCCATCCCGAACCGTTTCCGCTGAAATACATTGAGGTCGGCAACGAAAACGTCTTCGCCCGCTATGCGGCCAACTACAACCGTTTCCACAAGGCGATCAAAGCGAAATATCCGCAGCTGACGGTTATCTCGGCGCTGATGTTCAGCGCCGATGTCAAGCGGCTGGACAAGGTGGAGATGATCGACCCGCACTATTACGAGACCGCCGACTGGTTCTACAACAACGCCGACGTCTACGACAAGCTCCCGAAAAAGCTCCCTTACAAGATTTACGTCGGCGAATACGCCGCCGTCGGGCAGTCCAACCTCTATGCGTCGCTGGCCGAAGCGGCCTACATGACCGGTGTGGAACGCAACGCCGACAAGGTCCGGTTGATCTCCTACGCCCCGCTGATCGAGAACGCCCATTACGGCCGCAATCACCTGATGGTACTCGACAACGAACAGGTGTACGGACGTACGAACTACCACGTGATGAAGCTCTTTTCGGAGAACCGGCCCGACGTGAACGTTCCGCTCCGCATCCTCGGCGAACAGACCGCGCAGCCCTATTCGCCCAAAGGATTCATCGGCCTGAGTACGGGCAACACGGCGGCGCAGTTCCGCGACCTGAAGATCACGAGTAACGGCCGCACGCTCTACAGCACAGACTGGAGCGACCTCGACACGCGCTGGGAGGCGGTCCGCGGCGAGTGGAAAGCCGCAGGCGGCGTCCTGACCCAGCCGGTCCCGGCCGGAGATGCGCTTCTGCGCCTGAAAGACCTCGAAGCGGGCGACTGCACGATCACCCTCAAGGCTCGCAAGACGGCCGGACACGAAGGGTTCCGCGTGGTATTCGGCATGCAGGACGACCGCCATTATTTCATGGCCGACATGGGAAGCCACTCCAACGAGTCGGTTCTCTTCAGGGAGATCGGCGACAAAGGTTCGGTTTCGCTCTTCGACTACCGCAACCAGGAGCCGATCGAAGTGAACCTGTGGTACGACGTACGCATCGAAATCCGCGGCAACAAGTGGAAGTGCTACCTCGACGGCGAACTCAAATACGCCTACGACTATACGATCGTCAACAAACACTACGCCGTCGCCGGTCTCGACCGCCGGAGCAACGAGCTGGTCGTGAAGCTGGTCAACGGCCGCACGGAGCCGTGGCGGACCTCGTTGGCGCTGAAAGGCGGAAAAATCGCACCGACCGACGCGCGGCGCATCGAGCTTGCGTCGGCGTCGATCTACGACGAAAACTCGTTCGAAGAACCCGAAAAAATCGCGGGCCGCGAATCGACGTTCCGCATCGAAGGGCGCACCGTGCCCGTCGAATGTGCGCCCAACTCGCTCACCATCCTGCGTATACCTCTCGACAAATAACAACCTGCAACCCCAATACACCGATGACAAAGTACCTGATTCTTATTCCGGCCATTGCCGCCCTGCTGCTCCCGACGTCGTGCAGCAGCACCAAAACCGTACGTAAAAGCCTTTCGGGAAATCCCGTTTTCCCGGGCTGGTATGCCGATCCCGAAGGCGCCGTCTTCGGGAAGGAGTACTGGATTTTCCCGACCCTTTCGGACCTCTATGCCGCACCGGGCGAAGAGATGCCGGCCTACCCCGCCGAGAAAAGCGCGGCTGTCCACCAGCTGTACAACATCCAAACCTACATGGACGCCTTCTCGTCGAAGGACCTCGTGAACTGGACCAAGCATCCGAAAGTACTCACGACCGACGCCGTGAAATGGGTGAAGTACGCCATGTGGGCGCCGGCGATACTCGAACACAAGGGCAAATACTTCCTCTTTTTCAGCGGTAACGACATCCAGAACGACCACGAATACGGCGGCATCGGCGTCGCCGTGGCCGACCGTCCGGGCGGCCCGTACAAAGACGCGCTGGGCAAACCGCTGATCGACCGCATCGTCAACGGCGCACAACCCATCGACCAATTCGTTTTCCGCGACGACGACGGCACGCATTACATGTATTACGGCGGCTGGCACCACTGCAACATGGTCAAACTCTCGGACGACCTGCTGAGCGTCGTTCC